>DATGZZ010000694.1:0-9609 GCA_035296945.1 Reyranella sp. | reverse complement strand
GCACTTCGGCGCATGGAGACGTTGCAGGCCCATCACTTGATCGTCCGCAATGAAGACAAGGCGGACAAGCGCCGAACTATCATCAAGCTCAGCGATGCTGGCATGCAGGCGGTGGAGAACTTTTTCGAAACCTACCTCGGGCGCCGGACTTGAGAGACCAAGGCGGGTCAAATTTACTTGAGGCTGCAAAAAGACGTTGACCTTGCCCGCGAGTCGCGCCTTAAATTCTGACAAGCGGCTGTGTGCAATTCGGCCGTAAGCGAGGGGCGAACCCTCCAACAACCAAGACGGCGCTCGCTGGGACACGCAATGAACATCCTGGTCGTCGAAGACGACGCGGATCTCTGCGTCGAGATCGTCGAGTACCTGGAACGCCGCAACCATCGGGTCAGCGGGCGCACCACTGTAGCGACTGCCCGCCAGGCGCTTGCTGAGATGGCCGGCAAGGCCGCGCTCGATGGGGTTGTTTGCGACGTCGGCCTGCCGGACGGCGATGGCTTGCGCCTGTACATCGAAAGTGTGACGCAGACGCCCAACTGCCGATGGATCCTGATGTCGGGCGCGCACGACGTGGAGCGCCTGCGGCGCGTGCTCAAGGATCTGAACACCAGGCCCGTCGTTCTGGAAAAGCCGCTGCCTCTGAAGTTGTTGTGCGACGCGCTAGAAGAGGGCTTCGACCGATAGGCGCTCAGCGCGCCGGAAAAGTCGCTGCGCGCGTTGCCTCGGCGCCGCCAATTCGAACAATCCCGGATACATTTCGCTGAGCCGATTCGGCCAGCAAATTCAGCATTTTATCGCCGTCATGGGCTGACATCTCCGATCTGGAGTGAATCGTCGCTCCACAGCGGACCGGTTGATCCACGACAGGCGCCGCGGGCCCTGCCAATGACGAGCTGCACAAGCGTGGAGGGTTACATGGTCATCGTCGGCAAAGCAGTTCTCGCCTTCGGCATCATCTCAGTGTTCGGCGCCGCCGTTCACAACAACCATCGCGCCAACGCTGCCAGTCCCCCGGTTGCCGCCGTGGAGACAGCGGCCGCGTTCGAAGGGTTCACCAGTTCGGCCCGCGAGCTACCGCGCGGCTACCTGACCAACCCCACCACGTCGCCACTCGCGGGTTTCACCCCCGCGATGCTTCCCCCGGCCCGTCCGATCTTGCGCTCAGACACCTCCCCCGTCGCGCCGCCCGTCAAGAGCGAGGTGGCCTTCTCCTACGACGGTAGGCGCCTAGCCCTCAATTGAGCACGGGCAAACGCCCGTTGCCGCAAAGGATCAACGTCATCATGAGTACCATCCGCAATCGTCTGCCGCTGCTTCGCAAGTCCCTCGCCATCGCTGCCCTTACGGTGCTCGGTGCCTGTCACGACGATGCTCGTCCGACGACTTCAGTGCCGATGGCGCTCACTTCCACCCAAGAGGTCGCAGGCCTGCGCGGCAGCGGTCCGGGTTACACCCGGCATGATCCGCTGGCGCAGCAGGCCGAGATCATGGCGATCCGCCTTGGTCCCGGCTTCGAGATCAGCGAGCGCGCCAAGATCCTGCGCGCCGTCAACGAATGGAACCATGCGCTGAACGGCCTGGTCCGCCTCGAGATCGTCCCCTCGCCGGGCGACGCCATGCCGATGCAGGCAGGCACGGGCTCGCCGTTCGGCCGCACCTGGACCATCGCGCCCCTGCGCGGCAGCGCACCGACCCGCGGCCAGCTGACGAGCCACGCACTGGCCGTCACCCAGGCCCTGCCGTTCGGCGGCGGCATCGTGGTGGTGCACGTCGACCGCATCGGCAACCGGGACATCGGCGCCGTCCTGAGCCACGAGATCGGCCACATGCTGGGCCTCGGCCACGAGCCGGGCAGCAAGCTGATGTCGACCCACTATGTCGGCGACAACCAGGCGTGCATCGACAAGGCTACCGTTGCGGCCCTCGCCGCCAACCGCAAGCTGCCGCTTTCCTCGTTCAATTGGTGCGAGGGCTGACGATCAGCCCAGTTGGCGGCGGCTCGCCGGCGTGCCGGAATCGTCGCCCCCGAGCACGGCCGAGGCGGCGCGATGGATGGCGGGATCGCCTGCCGCCAGCACCGATCCGTCCGAGTTGATATCGAGCTCGCCGCCGTCCCAGTCGGTTATCAGTCCGCCGGCGCCCTTGACGACGGGCACGAGGGCCGCGAAGTCGTAGAGCTTCAGCGAATTCTCGACCACCAGGTCGACATGGCCCGAGGCCAGCAGCCCGTAGGCATAGCAGTCGCCACCCCAGCGAAAGAGTTTCACCTGCTGGGTCAGCGCCTCGTGGCGCTTTTCCCAATCGCCGGCGAACATCAGCGGCGCGGTCGAATACATGTAGGCGTGGGCAAGGTCGGGGCAGGAACGCACCTGGATCGGCTGGCCGTTGAAGGTCGAGCGTTCGCCTGAAATGCCCAGCCAGCGCTCCTTGAGGATCGGCTGATCGATCACGCCCAGCACAGGCTTGCCATGATGCAAGAGCGCGATCAGCGTGCCGAAGATCGGCAGGCCGGTGATGAAGGCCTTGGTGCCGTCGATCGGATCGAGCACCCAGACATAGTCGGCATCGGTCCGCACCGCGCCGTGCTCCTCGCCGAACACGCCGTGCTGCGGCACGTGCTCGGTGAGCAGCGCGCGCATGGCCGTCTCGGCTTCGCGGTCGGCGATGGTGACGGGGCTCGCATCGGTCTTGTCGTCGACCGTGACGGCGGTGCGGAAGTAGCGATTGGCGATCGGCCGTGCCGCGTCGGCGAGACGCTGGGCCAGAGCGACCAGCTCGGCGGGAACCGACCCGGCCATGTCGCTGCTCTCGCCCTTACGGAAGAGGCTTGGGCGAATCCGCCATGGTGCGCAGGTAGGCGATCACGTCAGCCCGCTCCTGCTCCTTGGCCAAGCCGGCGAAGGCCATCTTGGTGCCCTTCACGTAGGCCGTCGGCTTGAAGACCATGTGGTCGACATCTTCGTAGGTCCAGTCGCCGCCCTTGGCCTGCAGGGCCGAGGAGTAGGCAAAGCCCGCGTGGCTCGCTTTCTTGCGGCCGATGACGTCCCACAGATTGGGGCCGACCTTGTTGGCGCCGCCCTTGTCGGCGGTATGGCAGGTGAAGCACTGCTTCTGGAAAATCGCCTTGCCCGCCTCGACATTGGCGCCGGCGAGCTTGGGTCCGATCGGCGGCAGCTCCTGCGCGGGTGCTGCAGCAGAGGCCGTTTGCGGCGCCTCGTCGGAGACCGCGAGCGCGGGCTTGTCCAGCTTGTGCGGATGAACCAGGGCGTTGGAGACTTTTCCCACCACCATCGCGAACAGCGCCGAGGCCAGAACGCAGCCCGCAACCGTGTTGAAACTGGCCATAGTCAGATCCCGAAGCGCCCAAAATTCCGGACGTTGCTGTAGCACGCCCTCAGTGCGGCCAGTAGTATCCGATCATGGCCTCGCGCTCGCGCGGCGGAACGTCGCAAGTGCCGGATATTGCGGGGTTTTTCGCTCTTCGGCGGCGTGCCGACGGGCGATTGACGCAGGTGATCCGGCGGGCGAAACAACCCGCCAATAATTGGCATAAGGTGCCGCGTTCGGGGGATCGACGAGATGGCAAAGGGGCGGACAACCCGCGGCAACAAGGGCGTGGCCAGCAACACCATCGCCTTCCAGGGCGAAGCCGGCGCCAACTCCGACATGGCCTGCCGTTCGGCCTTTCCCTACATGACGACCCTGCCGTGCCCGACCTTCGAGACGGCTATGGCCGCGGTCCAGGCCGGCAAGGCCGAGCTCGCGATGATCCCGGTCGAGAATTCGATCGCCGGCCGCGTCGCCGACCTGCACAGCCTGCTGCCCCACACCAAGCTCAAGATCGTCGCCGAGCACTTCCAGCGCGTCGAGCACTGCCTGGTGGCGCTGCCCGGCGCCACGCTGAAATCCATCAAGACGGTGAAGAGCCATGTCCAGGCGCTGGCGCAATGCCGAAACTTCCTGAGGAAGCACCGCTTCGCGCCGTTGGTCCATGGCGATACCGCGGGTGCGGCGCGCGAGATCGCCGAGGATGGCGACACGAGCGTCGGCGCCATCGCCTCCTCGCTGGCAGCCAGGATCTACGAGCTGAAAGTGCTGGCGCGCAACATCGAGGACGCCGACCACAACACCACGCGCATGCTGGTGTTCTCGCGCGACGAGGCCCAGCCCGACTGGCGCACCGTGCAGTGCATGACCGCCTTCCTGTTCCGGGTAAAGAGCGTGCCAGCCGCGCTCTACAAGGCGCTGGGCGGCTTTGCCACCAACGGCGTCAACATTGTGAAGCTCGAGAGCTACCTGTCGGGCGCGCATTTCGAGCAGGCGCAGTTCTATGCCGAGGTCGAGGGCCATCCGGCGCAGCGCGGGCTGAAGCTGGCACTGGAGGAACTCGGCTTCTTCTCCGAGGAATTCAAGCCGCTCGGCTCCTTCCCGGTCCATCCTTTCCGCCGCAAGGGCTGGGAAGCCCCGACGCGTCCCGGAACCTGATCGTGCCACAACAGCCCGTCCGCATCGCTCCCTCGATCCTGTCGGCCGATTTCGCCGCCTTGGGGGCCGAGATCGAGGCGGTCACGGCGGCCGGCGCCGACTGGATCCATGTCGATGTCATGGACAACCACTTCGTGCCCAACCTCACCATCGGCCCGATGGTCGTGAAGGCCCTGAGAGCCCACAGCAAGCAGCCATTCGACTGCCACCTCATGGTCTCGCCGGTCGATCCGCTGGTGCCCGCCTTCGCCGAGGCCGGGGCCGACGTGATCTCGTTCCACCCCGAGGCCGGGCCGCACGTCCATCGCACCATCCAGCTCATCAAGAGCCTCGGCAAGAAGGCCGGCTGCGTGCTCAATCCGGCGACGCCGCTTGCCGCCATCGAGAACGTGCTGGGCGACCTCGACCTGGTGCTGGTGATGAGCGTCAATCCGGGCTTCGGCGGCCAGGCCTTCATCGAAAGCCAGCTCGCCAAGATCGCGGCCTTGCGCAAGGCGATCGATGCCCTGGGCAAGTCGATCGACCTCGAGGTCGATGGCGGCGTCAACGCCGAGACCGCCCGGCGCTGCATCAAGGCCGGCGCCGATGTGCTGGTGGCGGGTACGGCGGTGTTCTCGGGCGGGCCGGCCAAGTACGCCGCCAACATCAAGGCGCTGCGCGCATGACGGTCGCGCGGCAGGCGCTGGCGATCGCGCAGATCCAGACGGGTCAAGGCGCCGTCGAGGAAAGGGCGCGGGTCGTGGCCTGGGATCGCCTCAACGGCCTGCTCTCGACGCTCGATTCCAAGACGTCGGTGCTGCTGCGCTTCAACGCCATCGTCGTTGCGGCGCTGGCCTACGTCCTGATCATCAGCGCGGCCGAGCCGTTCATGGGAACGAACCCGATCGTCAAGTTGGTCGGCACATTGATCGGCCATGCCAGCCTGCTGGTCAGCGTCGTGAGTTGCGGCTTCGCCTTTCCGGTGATCAACGTCCAATGGGACTTTTTCGGCATGAGGCTCGACCGCCCGGCCGCTGCCGAGTCCGTCTTCGACGATGCCGCCCTCAGCCGCCTGGGCGACCTCGTCGCCCATCGCACGCGCCTCTATTCCTGGGCGTGGCGGCTGGCCGTTGCCGGCGGCATTGGGTTTGCGATCATCGTCGGTATTGGCACCCTGCACTGAAAGCCGGAGCGACCATGGCCGACATCATCCTTCATCACTACGCCGCCTCGCCGTTTGCCGAGAAGGTTCGCGTCGCCCTCGGCCTGAAGCAGGCGGCCTGGAAGTCGGTCGACATCCCCAACGTCATGCCCAAGCCCGACCTGATGCCGCTGACCGGCGGTTATCGCAAGACGCCGGTTATGCAGATCGGGGCGGACATCTACTGCGACACCCAGCTCATCATGCTGGAGCTCGACAAGCGCCTGCCCGCGCCGAGTCTCTTGCCCAAGGGCCGCGAGGGCGAAGCGCGCGCCATCACCATGTGGGCCGACCGCAACATCTTCGGGCCGGCCGTCGGCGTGGTCATGAGCCAGATCCCGATCGAGGGCAGGTTCGGCGAGACCTTCAAGAAGGACCGCAGCGAGTTCTCCGGCCGGTCGTTCGATCCCGAGCGGCTGCGCGCGGCGTTGCCGGTGATGCGCGACCAGACCTATGCCCTGCTGTCGCTGGCCAGCACGATGCTCAGCGACGGCCGCAAATTCCTGCTGGGGGCAGAACCCTGCCTGGCCGACTGCGCGCTCTACAATCCGGTGTGGTTCATCCAGAGCCAGCTCGGCGAGACAGCCGCGCCACTCGACCGGCTGCCCGACATCGTCGCCTGGGCGCAGCGCATGCAGGCGCTGGGCGGCGGCAAGCGCACCGACATCACGGCAGGTGAGGCGCTCGCCATCGCCAAGGCAGCCGAGCCCGGCGCCACGTTCTTCGATGCCAACGATCCCAGCGGGCTCAAGGCCGGCCAGAAGATCAGCGTTACGCCGGACGACACTGGCAAAATCCCGGTTGAGGGCATCGCGATCGGCCTCACGCCTGATCGCATCTCGATCCAGCGCAGCGATCCGCGCGTCGGCGACGTCGTGGTCCACTTCCCACGCGCAGGCTTCGTCGCCGTCGCGCTATAGCGAGATCTCGCCCTTCAGCACCGGCACACAGCCGCCGCCGACGCTGGCACGGATGCCGTCAGGGGCGCGCCAGGCCGCGCAGGCAAGCAGACTCGGGCGGCCCATCTCGACACCCTGAGTGACGTCGTAGCGCCCCTTGTCTGCGGTGCCGAGCGAGAGCAACAGCGCGGCCAGCGGCGTCGCGGCACTGCCGGTGGCCGCGTCCTCGATGGTGCCGGACAGCGGCGAAAACATGCGGGCGCGCAGGCTTGTCGCCTCGGCGCTCTTGCCGTCTCGAGCGTAGAGGTAGAGCGGCAGGCGGCGAGGGCCGAGGTGCGGAAAGACGTCTCGCGCCGGCTTGAAACGCGTGATGTCAGGCGCGGCGCGCGTCAGTGCGGCGGGCGTGACTTCGGCAATGACGAAGGAATTGCCGACGGATGCCACGACGGGCCGGTGTGCGGCGACGACGACGTCGCTCGAGGCAATGCCGACGCATCCTGCCACCAGGTCAGCCGGCATCTCCTGCGCGAGCGACAACGGCTGCGGCGCGGCGATGGTGACGACACCGCCACTGTCGGCGCGAACCTCGACCAGGCCCGCGATCTCCTCGAAGCGCAACAGGCCATCGCGGGCGCGGCCCATGCCGGCCAGCACCCAGCCGGTACCGACATTGGGATGACCGGCGAACGGCATCTCGGCGGTGCGGTTGAAGATGCGGACGCGGGCGGTGTTCGCCGGGTCGGCCGGCGGCAGGACGAAGGTCGTCTCGCTGAGATTGAACTCCGCGGCCAGCGACTGCATCTCGCCGTCGCTGAGACCCTGCGCGTCGGGAAACACGGCCAGCGGATTGCCGCCGAAGCGCCGGTCGGTGAAGACGTCAACCGTGACGAAGGAGAACGTGCGCATCACGTGCTCTTCAGACGACCTCGACGCCGATCTCGGCGGCGATCCGGCGCAGGCCGGCCAGCGAGCGCGCGGTGGCGTTGCGCCCATCCTGCGGGCAGTGGGTCTCGATGCTGGCCAGCACTTCCTTGGTCTCGACACCGCCCAGCAGCCGCTTGAGCTCGGCCGGCCACGGCACGTCGCCGTCGCCCAGCGGCACGGTGCGGTTTGCCGCCAGGTCGCGGTCCTTGAGATGGATCGCGGTGGTGAGCGGGGCGAGGACGGCGATATCGGCATCGCTCGGCCTCTCGCCGGTCGACCAGGCATTAGCGATGTCGACCAGGGGCCTGAGATAGACCGGCGGGTTCTCCAGGCGCTTGTCGCGTTCCTCGAAGTCCTCTTCGTCCCCTTCACTGGCAACCTCGGAGGCTTGCTCCATTGCCGTAAAGAAAGCCGCCAGCTCGGCAATGTTGCCGACGTTGCAGACAGGCTCGTTCTCGAGTTGCAGCGTGATGTCGTAGTGGCTGGCAAAGCCCAGCAGCTTGGTGAGATGGCCGGTCAGGCTGCGCAGGTCGGACGGCTGGAACCCGTTGTAGCGCAAATAGCTGAAAATACGCATGTGGGGTGCGCCCAGGATCACGGCGATCTGCATGGCGTGCGCGACCCAGTCCTCGACCGGGCATTGCGTGGGATCGAAGGCGAAATCGACCTTGCTCCCGTTCGTCGACTTGCCCGGTGCCTTCCATTTGAACAGCGGCGACACGAAGGTCGGCACGGCGATCCCGGCCTTTTCCAGCGTCCGGCTGATCTGGATGACCTCCTCGGTCTTCATACCGAGCAGATTGCGGCCGCCGACGGTGCGCATGTCGAGGTGCTTGAGCCCGTGCTCGTGGGCAAACGAGATCATTTCATCCAGGGACGGCCCGATTTCGTCGCCGATGACGGATAGCTGAAGGCGGGGAAGGGTCATGTCACCAGCCTACTATGGCTCCATAACTTTGGCTAAAGTCGAATGTGCGACCGATGGAGACGGCATGAGCAATGACACGGCGATCTTCGTAGGAGCGAGCGACGCCGATCAGTTTCTCCTCCTGAAATACGCCAATCGGCACGGCCTGATCGCCGGCGCCACCGGGACCGGCAAGACCGTGACCCTGCAGACGATCGCCGAAGGCTTTGCCGCATACGGCGTGCCGGTCTTCATGGCTGACGTGAAAGGCGACCTGTCGGGCATCGGCCAGGCCGGCGGCGACAATCCGCGCGCGATCGAGCGGGCCAGGCAGCTCAAGATCGAAGGCTACGTCGGCCGCGGCTTCCCGACGATCTACTGGGACCTGTTCGGCGAGAAGGGCCATCCGGTGCGCACCACGGTGACGGAGATCGGTCCTGTGCTGATGGCTCGCCTGCTGCAGCTCAACGACACGCAGGAAGGCGTTTTGAACATCGTCTTCAAGGTCGCCGACGAGCAGGCTCTGCTGCTGCTCGACTTCAAGGATCTGCAGACCGTGCTGCAATGGACCGCCGAGACCGCGGGCTCGCTCACCACCAAATACGGCAACGTCAGCAAGCAGTCGATCGGCGCCATCCAGCGCTCCCTGCTGACCCTCCAGCAGCAGGGTGGCGAGCGCTTCTTCGGCGAGCCCGCGCTCGATCTCAAGGACATGATCGGCCATGACGCCGCCGGCATGGGCGCCATCAACATCCTTGCCGCCGACCGCCTGATGCAGAGTCCGCGCCTCTACGCCACCTTCCTGCTCTGGTTGTTGTCTGAACTGTTCGAGGTCATGCCCGAGATCGGCGATCCGGAGCGGCCGAAATTCGTGTTCTTCTTCGACGAGGCGCATCTCCTGTTCGACGATGCGCCCAAGGCGCTCCTGGACAAGATCGAGCAGGTGGTCCGGCTCATCCGCTCCAAGGGCGTTGGCATCTACTTCATCACCCAGAACCCGCTCGATATCCCTGAGTCGGTGCTGGGCCAGCTCGGCAACCGCGTGCAGCATGCGCTGCGTGCCTTCACGCCGCGCGACCAGAAGGCGGTGCGTGCAGCGGCCGAGACTTTTCGCGCCAACCCGAAACTCGATACCTACAAGACCATCACCGAATTGGAAAAAGGAGAGGCGCTCGTCTCGTTCCTCGAGGGCAATGGGGTGCCTTCGATGGTCA
>DATGZZ010000693.1:0-3824 GCA_035296945.1 Reyranella sp. | reverse complement strand
GAGATCGTTGACTATCACTGAGGGCATACCCTGATGGCCAAGAGACTTCCCCCTGTGCACCCCGGCGAGGTTCTACGCGAGGAATTCCTTCGCCCGATGAACCTGTCCCCTTATGCCGTCGCCCGCGCAGTCGGCGTGCCGCGTACGCGCATCGAACGGCTGGCCAACGAGCAGACTGCAGTAACCGCCGATACCGCGCTCAGACTCGCCAAGTATTTCGGGACCACGCCCGCTTTCTGGATGGGCATGCAAGCCCAATACGACATCGAGCGCGCCCAGGACGAGGTGGGCGCTGAGTTGCGGAAGATAGTCGCGGCGCGCGACGTCAAATCAGCTGCTTGATCGGTACGCCAGACTGACAATGCTTCCGCAGCTCTAGAGATACACCCGGTCAGCCGGGCATCATCGGCAGGTCCGTGTCCGACGGCTTCACGCCCGCCTGCGTCAGCATGCAGTGGACCTGCCCGCGATGATGAGTCTGGTGATTGAAGAAGTGCGACACGAACGTCCAGCGCGGACCTGATGTTTCGCGCCCCAGACTCGGCGAGAAGTACGTGTGCGTGCCAGCCAGCCAGTCTGACGCGAGACCGTCCGCCCAGCGGACGATGGCTGCATCGAAGTCGATCCGTCGGCCCTTGAGCGACGCCCAATCCCGATGCAGCGCAGTCAACTCCTCCAGCGGCACCGGTGGCGGTGAATTGGAAAAGCGGCTCATCCACGTCTGGTCTGCCCACAGGAGATGACACATGGTCCTGTGGATCGAGCCGAAGAAGGCGCCGCGCTCGCGATGGCGTTCCTCGTCGGTGAGCCCGTCGGCGGCGCCGTAGAGGTTCTCGTTCTGCCAACGATTGTAGCGCGCCATGCGCCGTACAAAGTCGACGCCGATCATCAGAACAGCGGCTTAGCGCCGAAACGCGACATCGCCTGAAGCTCGAGTACCGTCTGTCCCTGCGGCTTGGCGGAATCGGGCGAGGCGCAGGGCAGGAAATGCCCCGAGCCGCGCGCGGCGTTGAGCTTGCCGTCCTCGACCACGATGCGCCCTCGGCTCACCACGGTGATCGGCCAACCCTTGATCTGGCGGCCCTCGTAGGGGCTGTAGCCGACATTGTCGTGGAGGTCCTTCCAGCGGATGGTCACGTCCTTGTCGGCGTCCCAGATCGCGAAGTCGGCATCGGAGTCGACGGCGATCGTGCCCTTCTTGGGATAGAGGCCGTAGAGCTTGGCATGGTTGGCCGAGGTCAGGGCCACGAACTGCTGCAGGGTGATGCGGCCCTTCTGCACGCCCTCGGAGAAAAGGATCGGCAGGCGGATCTCCAGACCCGGCACGCCGTTGGCCATCTCCTTGAAGGTCGTCCTGTCGCCCTTGGGAATCTTGCCCTTCTCGTTGAACTGGTACGGCGCGTGGTCCGACGAGAAGGTCTGGAAGGTGCCGTCCTTCAGCGCGGCCCACACGGCCTCCTGCGCCTCCGAATCGCGCGGCGGCGGGCTGCAGCACCACATCGCGCCCTCGACGCCGGGCTTGTCCATGTCGTCGGCGGTGAGCGCGATGTATTGCGGGCAGGTCTCGCCGAAGATTTTCAGCCCCTTCTTCTGCGCCTGACGCAGCGTCTCGATGGCCTCGATCTCCGACATGTGCACCAGCAGCAGCGGCGCATCGACCAGGCGCGCCAGCGAGATCGCGCGGTTGGTCGCCTCGGCCTCGGCCACGCGGGCATGGGCGATGGCGTGGAACTTGGGCGCGACGTGTCCCTGGTCGACCAGGTGATGGGCCAGCCACTGGATCATGTCGTGGTTCTCGGCATGCACCATGACCAGCGCGCCGTCGCGCCGCGCCAGGGCGAGAATGTCGAGGATCTGGTAGTCGCTGACCTTCATCGCATCGTAGGTCATGTAGATCTTGAACGACGTATAGCCGTCCTTGATCAGCGCCGGCAGCTCCTGCCCCAGCACCTGCTGGGTGGGATCGGTGATGATCAGATGGAAGGCGTAGTCGATCACCGCCTTGGGCGTCGCCGCCTCGTGATAGTCCTTCACCACCTGGCGCAACGACATGCCGCGATGCTGGGCGGCGAACGGGATCACCGTCGTCGTGCCACCGAACGCAGCCGAAACCGTGCCGGTGTAGAAGTCGTCGGCGCACATGATGCCGAAGCCGGAGCGCTGTTCGATGTGGCAGTGGCTGTCGACGCCGCCCGGCAGGACGAACTTGCCCGCCGCATCGATCTCGCGCGTGGCGGTGCCCTTCACATCGGCGCCCAGCGCGGCGACCTTGCCGTCCTTGACGGCGATGTCGCCTTCGCTCTGGCGCTCGGCGGTGACGATCTTGGCGTTGCGGACGATCAGGTCGTAGTCGGGCATTTCGTTACTCTTGGTGTCTCTTCCATTCCACTGTCATCCCGAGCGCAGCGAGGGACCTTTGCTGTGGCCTTAAAGGCCCCTCGCTCCGCTCGGGGTGACACCGCGGCTGTATCCCCTACTCCGCCGCGACCTTGGCGCCGCGGCCGGTGGCGGCGAGCCGCCGCTCCAGCCGCGCGATCAGGTTGTCGAGTTCGGCGCGGTCGGTCGCGGTCAGCGACGATCCGGGCGCTCGCTGCTTGGGACTCTTGATGGCGCCGCGGCGGAACAGCACTTCCTTGCGCAGCGCCAAGCCGATGCCGAGTTGCTGCTCGTGGCGCACCAGGGGCAGGTAGATGTCGAACAGGTCCTCCGCCTCCTCCATCTTGCCCTTGGCGGCAAGATCGCAGACCTGCACCAGCATCTCGGGCCAGGCGAAGCCGGTCATGGCGCCGTCGGCGCCACGGCGCAGCTCCTGCGGCAGGTAGAGCCCGCCATTGCCGACCAGGATCGAGACGCGCCGGCGACCCGGCTTCTGCTCGTTTTCGCGCACGCGCGTGAGCTTGGCGAGGCCCGGCCAATCCTCGTGCTTCAGCATGACGAGCTGCTTGAAGTCGTCGACCAGCCGCTCGAACACCGACGGCGCGAGATAGACGCCGGTGCTCTGCGGATAGTCCTGGTAGACGACGGGAATGTCGGGCCCCAGCTCCTTGAAGACCTGGGCGAAGTAATTGTAGACGCCGTCATCGCCCTTCAGGCCCGGCGGCGGCGCCACCATGACGCCCGACGCGCCGGCGACCATGACCTCGTGGCTCAGCCGCCGCACGTTCTCGAGGCCGGCGTGGCTCACGCCGACGATGATCTGCCGGCCCTGCGCGCGGCGCACGACTCGGTCGACCACCGACAGCGATTCCTCGGCCGTGAGCTTGGGCGCCTCGCCCATGATGCCCAAAAGGGTGAATCCCGTTACACCGCAGCTCAAATAAAAATCGGTCAGCGAATCGACGCTGCCGAGATCGAGCGCGCCTTCGTCGGTGAACGGCGTGGCGGCGATGATGAAGACGCCTTTCGCCTGTTCGGTCAGTTTTCCTGCAGACATGTCTTACGCTCCTCGGCGCATTTCTT
Organism: Reyranella sp.; assembly: GCA_035296945.1. Taxonomy (GTDB): domain Bacteria; phylum Pseudomonadota; class Alphaproteobacteria; order Reyranellales; family Reyranellaceae; genus Reyranella. Next base: position 365 of record DATGZZ010000693.1, on the reverse strand, counting down.
GCAGCGATCATGCCATCGGCACGGTGCTTGTCGAGCGCTGCCGCGTCGGTCAGTGTTCTAGCCTGTCGAAACGGCCGGCTCAAAACGAAGACACCGACCAACGGAACTGATCCCATGACCAAGACGACGAAGATCACCGGCCTCGACCATGTCGTGGCATGGGACGAATCCGAGCGCCGCCATGTCTATCTCGACGGCGGCGACCTCGTGTTCAAGGGCAACGAGGTGATCCATGTCGGGCCGGGTTACACCGGCGCGGCCGACACCACGATCGACGGCAAGGGGTTCATGGCGATCCCGGGCTTCGTCAACGTGCACAGCCATCCCTTCTCCGAACCCGCCAACAAGGGCCTGACGGAGGAGTA
>DATGZZ010000692.1:0-11947 GCA_035296945.1 Reyranella sp. | reverse complement strand
GTGTTCTTGAGGTAGACCGTCTTCTCGCCCGGCTTCCATTCGTCCTTCTTGAAGACGAACGGGCCCGAACCCGTGTAGTCCTCGATCTGTTTGTACGGGTCGGTCTCGGCAACGCGCTTGGGCATCATGAAGGGCACGACGACGGAGGGCTTGCCGAGCGATTCCAGCACCGGCCCGAACTTCTCCTTGAACACCATCTGGAAGGTCTTGGGATCGACCACCTTGTAGTCGGCCAGCGACTGCGAGAGCTTCAGTCCCATCGAATCGCGCACCGCCCAGCGCTTCAGAGAGGCGACGCAATCCTCGGCGGTGACCGGCATGCCGTCGTGCCATTCGAGCCCGTCGCGCAGCTTGAAGGTCCAGGTGAGCCCGTCGTCGCTGACTGTCCAGCTGTCGACCATCTGCGGCTTGATCTGGAACTGCTCGTCCATGGCGAACAGCGTGTCGTAGAGCATGTAGCCGTGATTGCGCACGATGTAGGCGCCGCTCCAGATCGGATCGAGCACCTTGAGATCGGAATGCATGACGACCTTGAGGGTCTGCGCCGAAGCGAACGGCACAGCGCAGACGGCCGCCAGGGCCGCGACGGATGCAAGCAGGAAACGACGCATGAGAAGTCCTCCAACCCCCGAGAATGCGACTTTAGGCGCGCCGGTGTCGGCCTGTCACCGATTCCCTACAGAGTTGGTTCCTTGTCGATCATCGAGACGTGGGCCATGACGACTTTCCAGCCGGTGTCTGTAAAACGCACCCAGGTCTGGGTCTGGCGACCGATCATGTCCCTGTCGCGCACTTTGTAGACCAGCGTCACGGTGGCAGTGTCGCGACCGAGAGTGACGATGTCCAAACGGTAGCGCTTTTCCTTGGTGCCAGGGCCCGGTGGCCGGGCGACGCGATGGGCGTGGATCCGGTCGAAGCCATAGCCGTGCTCATAGTTGGCAAGGCGGATGGTATGCGGGCTGTTCCAGAAGGTGGCGTCGAGCACGTCGACGTTCTTGTCGATCAGCGCCCGCTCGTAGCGCTCGAACAATCCGCGGACTTCCTCGACGACTTCCGGGATGTTCGGCGTCATATCCGTCACGTCATTGCCTCCATTGCCTTGGCCACGGCCAACAGCGTCGCATCGCTGCCGCGCGGGCCGATAATCGACAGACCGACCGGCAGTCCGTCAACGGTCGCGCCCGGAAGGCTGACCTGCGGATGGCCGGCATGTCCGCCCTGGGCGCAGAGGCAGGTGATGCGATCGCGCAGCGGATCGAGCACCGACAGTGGCTGGCCGACGAGCGGTGCGGGGAACGGCGTCGTCGGCAGGCAGAGGATGGTGTCGGCGGGCAGCAGATACGCCATGCGCGCCCGCACTTCCTGGCGCATCAACTGCGCCCAGGCTTGCTCCGCCGGCGGCACCAGCGAGCCCATCACCAGCGCCTTGGCGACCGAGAAGGCGAAGCGCGGATTGCGTTCGTCCAGCCAGGCCTTGAAGGTGTTGTAGGCTTCGACCGGCTGCAGGGTACGCTGGGCACGCGCCCATACCGACAGGCCGGGCGGCGCCATCACCTCCTCGCGGCTCGCTCCGATCAGCGCGGCCAGGCGCTTCACCATCGGCTGCAGGGCGGCGGCTACGTTGGCGTCGGCAAAACCGAAGGCGTCGACAGCGATGATCAGTCGGGTCGGCAGCACGTTTGGGATCGCCTCGCCCAGCATCACCGACGACACCCGGGCAAACGTTTCGGCATCGCGCGCGAACCAGCCGGTCGTGTCGGAAGTCGGCGCCTGCGGCAGCATGCCGGTCGCGTCGATGCGGCCGTGCGTCGGACGAATGCCATAAAGACCACAGAAGCTCGCCGGCACGCGCACCGAGCCGCCTGTGTCCGTGCCAAGCGCGGTGTCGCACAGCCCTGCTGCCACCGCAGCAGCGGAACCCGACGACGACCCGCCGGGCACGCGGCCGGGTGCACGCGTGTTGACAGGCGTGCCGTCGAAGGCGTTTTCGCCCAGGATACCGAGCGAGACCTCGTCGGTGATGGTCTTGCCGACCAGGGTGGCGCCGGCATCGAGCAGGGTCTGCACCGCCCAGGCATGCCGGGTCGGCGGGGGCCGGCCGGTTGGCCAGTCATGATTGCCGCCGCCGGTCGGCACGCCGGCGACGTCAAATAGGTCCTTGGCGGCGAAGGTGAGGCCCGCCAGCGGCCCGCCGGCGCGCCCCTCGATGCGCACGCGCGGCCCCGCCACGAAGGCGCCGATGTCATCCATTGGGAGCGCGGGCCTCCGGCCCGCTCATGATGCGGGCCAGAGGCCCGCGCTCCCAGATCATTCAGCCGGCGTCGCCGGCGCGCTGCGGGTCCGCCAGCGCCAGCGCGGGCCGAACCTCATGCCGGTCAGCCTGTCGAACCAGATGTAGACCACTGGCGTGATGAACAGCGTCAACAGCTGCGACACCATCAGGCCGCCGACGACCGTGATGCCGAGCGGCTGGCGCAGTTCGGCGCCGGCGCCGGCACCGATCGCGATCGGCAAGGCGCCAAGAAGCGCGCAGGCGGTGGTCATCATGATCGGCCGGAAGCGCAGCAGCGCGGCCTCGACGATCGCCTGCTCGGCCGTCGCACCCTGGGCCCGGCGCTCGATGGCGAAGTCGACCATCATGATGGCGTTCTTCTTGACGATGCCGATCAGCATGATGACGCCGATCATGGCGATGACGCTGAGATCCATGTTGAACAGCATGAGGATCGCCAGCGCGCCGATGCCGGCGGAGGGCAAGCCGGACAGGATGGTCAGCGGATGGATGAAGCTCTCATAGAGGATGCCGAGGATAATGTAGATCACCAGCACGGCGGCAAACAGCAGCATGCCCTGGTTGGCGACCGCCTGCTGGAAGACCTGCGCGCTGCCTTCGTAGCTCGTGGTGATGCTGGCCGGCAGCCCGATCTCTGCCGCCGCGGCATTGATGTCGGCCACCGCCTGGCCGAGCGCGACGCCCGTCGCCAGGTTGAACGAGATGATCACCGAGGGAAGCTGGGCGATGTGGTTGACGGTGAGCGACGTCGGCTTGTCGCTGCGCTTGGCCACCGTGTCGAGCGGCACCAGCGAGCCGCTCGGCGTCCGGATCTGCATCTTGCGCAGGACGTCGTTGACGTCGGCGTACTTCGGATCGGCTTCGAGGATGACCTGATAGGTGTCGTCAGAAGCGTAGATCGTCGAGACCTGACGGCTGCCGAACGCCGAATAGAGCAGCAAGCGGATCTGATCGACCGACAATCCCAGCCGTGAAGCGATGTCGCGATTGACGTCGATGACGGTGGAGCGCGCCCGCACCTGCAGGTCCGAATTGACGTCCTGGATCGTCGGGATACGCCGCATGCGCTCTTCCATGCGCGGCGCCCATTCGCGCAACGCGGCAAGATCGCTCGAGCGCATGCCGAACTGGTATTGGGCGCGCGTCTGGGTCGTGCCGATGTTGATCGATTGGATCGGCTGGAAAAAGATGTTGATCCCAGGCACCTGCGACGTGGTCCGGCGCAACCGCGCCATCACCTGCAGGACGCTGTCGGTCCGCTCCGGCTTGGGCCGCAGCACGATGAACATACGGCCGGAATTGACGGTGCTGGCGGCATTGCCGCCGCCGACCGTCGAGATCACCTGCTCAACGTCGGGATCGCGCCGGATGATCTCGGCCAGCGCCGACTGGCGCGCCACCATCGCGTCGAACGAGGCGTCGTCGGGACCCACGGTCGAGCCGGTGATCTGACCGATGTCCTCGGTGGGGAAGAAGCCCTTGGGGATCGCCTGGAAAAGCACGGCACTGACCGCGAAGGTGCCGAGCGTGATCAGGAGCACCAGACGCGGCAACCTCACGGTGCGCCGCAGCGCCCAAGCATAGCTGTCAGCGACCTTGTTGAAGCTCCACTCGAAGGAGCGCAGCAGGAAGTTGTGCTTCTCGTGATGATCGATCGGCTTCAGCAGCCGCGCGCACAGCATGGGCGTCAGCGTCAATGACACGATGCCGGAGATCAGGATGGCAAAGGTGATGACGAGGCCGAACTCGTTGAACATGCGGCCGACCACGCCACCCATGAACAGCACGGGGATGAACACCGCGACCAGCGACAGCGTCATCGAGATGATGGTGAAGCCGACCTCCTTGGAGCCCTTGAAGGCGGCCTCCATCGGCTTCTCGCCCGCCTCGATATGGCGGACGATGTTCTCCAGCATGACGATGGCGTCGTCGACGACGAAGCCCACGGCCAGCGTCAGCGCCAGCAGCGAGATGTTGTCCAGAGAATGGCCGCAGAGATACATGCCGGCAAAGGTGCCGATCACCGAGATCGGCAGCGCGATTGCCGGGATCAGCGTCGCCCGGAAGCTGCGCAGGAAGAAGTAGATGGCGATGATCACCAGCAGGCCCGCCAGCGCCAGGGTGAACTCGACGTCGGCGATGGCGTGGCGGATCGGATCGGCTCGGTCGGCCAGGGTCGTGATCTCCACGCCGGGCGGCAGCTCGGCCTGGATCGCCGGCAGCATCGCCTTGACCCGGTCGACCACCTCGACGGTGTTGGCGTCGGGCTGGCGGTACACACCGAGCACGATGGCCCGCGTGCCGTTCAGCCAGCTCGCGACCTTGTCGTTCTCGACGCTGTCGATCGCGGTCGCGACGTCGGACACGCGCACCGGTGCGCCATTCTGCCAGGTCACGATCACCGGCATGTAGTCGGCCGCCTTGTTGATCGGACCGGTGGCGTCGAGGATCGAGCTCTGGCGACTGTCGGCGATGGCACCGACCGGCTTGCTCGAATTGGCGTTGACGATCGCGGTCTGCAGCTCTTGCAGCGTGAGCCCGCGCACCGCCAGCTGATCGAGGTTGGCGCGCACGCGCACGGCATATTTCTGCGTGCCGAAGATCAGCACCTGGGCAACGCCCGGCAGTGTCGAGATGCGCGGCAGGATCGAGCGGTTGGCGAAGGCGTCGATGTCGGACAGCCTGACCTGGCTCGACTTCAAGGCCAGGAACATCACGGCGTAGTCCGCCGGGTTGATCTTGCGGAAGCTGGGTGGCGTCGTGAGTTCGGCCGGCAGGCGCCGCATGGCCGAAGAAATCGCCGACTGCACGTCGAGCGCCGCGCCGTCGATCGAGCGGTTGAGGTCGAACTGCAGGACGATCGAGGTGTTGCCCAGCGACGAGGTCGAGGTCATCGTCGTCACGCCGGCAATGGTCGAGAACTGGCGCTCGAGGATGGAAGCCACCGAGGCCGCCATGGTCTCGGGGCTGGCGCCCGGAAGCTGGGCGGTCACCTGGATGGTCGGGAACTCGACGCGCGGCACGGCGGCCACGGGAAGCTGCTTGTAGCCGAAGGCACCGGCGATGACGAAGGAGAACATGACCAGGATGGTCATGACCGGGCGACGGATACAAAGAGCTGAAAGCATTGCCCGACTCCGCCTCTCCCGAAAATTAGCCGCGCGGCGGCGCCGACACGGCAGGCGACTCCGGCGTCGCCGGCCTGACCGTCACGTTGGCGCCGTTGACCAGGCGCAACTGGCCGTCGACCGCCACCTGCTCGCCGGGCTGCAGGCCCTTGCCGATCACCGATTCACCGCCCTGAGTGCGCTTGATCTCGACCGGACGAAGTTCGGCGATGCCGTCCTTGATGACGAACAGGTAAGGCCCTTGTGGACCGAGCTGGATGGCCGGCGCGGGCACCGAGATCGCCTCGGGCTCGATGCCCAGGATGATCTCGGCCTTGACGAACTGGCCGGGCCACAGCCCTTCGTTGGCATTGCCGATGCGTGCCTTGGCGGTCACCGTGCCGGTGAGCGGATCGACATTGTTCTCGAGGAAAGCGATGGCGCCCGACTGCTTGCGATTCTCGTCGATCAGGGCAACGACCTTGACGTCGCCCTTTGCCATGGCCGAGCGGATCTCCGGCAGGAAGACCTGCGGCACGGCGAAAGCGACGTAGATCGGATCGACCTGATTGATGGTGGCGAGCGCGCTCGCGGCACTGTTGTCGCCGACGCGGATCACGGTGCCGGCCTTGCTCGAGATCGAACCGATGCGACCCGACACGGGCGCGCGGATCTGGGTATAGGTGATCTGGGTCTGCACGCTCGCCCTGGCAGCCTCGTCGGCTTCGAGCTGCGCCTCGGCGGCCTTGAGCGTGGTCTGGGCCGTGTCGCGGTTGACGACCGTGCCGGCGTTCTTGGAAAGGAGCTCCTCGTAGCGTGACACGTCGCGTTTGGCTTGCGCGACCTGCGCCTGGTCCTTGCGGATCTGCGCGTCGATCTGGCCGAGCTGTGCTTTCAGCGTGCGCGCATCGAGCTCGAAGAGGATGTCGCCCTCTTTTACCAGCGCGCCTTCCTCGACATTCACCTTCATGATCTGGCTGTCGACGCGCGACTTGATCTGGATCGAGGCTATCGCCTGCACGGTGCCGACCGCGTCGATCACGATCGGCATCGGCTTCTTGTCGACCTTGGTGACGACCACGGGGACTGGCCCGCCGGGGTTCAGTCGGCCACGGCGGCCCTGGGGTTGCGCCGAAGCGGCGGGACTGGCCGCGCTGCCCTTCTCGGCTGCGCTCGCGGTTGCCAGACCCAGCTTTTGCGCCACCTCATCACGATAAACATAGCCAGCTCCGCCGACCGCAACCGCGATCACCGCGAGAACCGCCAAACGGACCATCCGCATCCCAGACTCTCCAGATCCCCAGCCCCTGGTGGGATTATATGCGCTGCCTGCCCCGCCGGACAGTCTGAACCGGCGTTTAGTCTGAATTCTCAAGCAAAAAACCCGCCACAATAGGGCGGGTTTCGTCTCATTTGCCGGTCACAGCCTTTACTTAGCGGCTGTAGTACTCGACGACCAGCGAGGGCTCCATCTGGACCGGATAGGGCACGTCGGCGAGCTTGGGCCCGCGCACGTAGGTGCCCTTCATGTCCTTATGGTCGACCGAAACGTATTCCGGCACGTCGCGCTCCGCGGTCTGCGTGGCTTCCAGCACCCGGGCCATCTCTCTGGCCTTGGATGTGAGCTCGATCACATCGTTGTCCTTCACAAGATACGAAGCGATGTTGACCCGCTTGCCGTTCACTTTGACGTGACCGTGGCTGACCAGCTGGCGGCTGGCGAACACGGTGATGGCGAACTTCATGCGGTAGATGACAGCGTCCAGCCGGCGCTCCAGGATTTCGACCAGGTTTTCGCCGGTATCGCCCTTGCGGCGCACCGCTTCGAGATAATAGCGGCGCAGCTGGCGCTCCGAGACCGAGCCGTAGTAGCCCTTCAGCCGCTGCTTGGCCATGAGCTGCAGGCGGTAGTCGGTCGGCTTCTGGCGGCCCTGGCCATGCTGGCCGGGACCGTATTCGCGCTTGTTGATCGGGCTCTTGGGACGGCCCCACAGGTTGACCCTGAGGCGGCGGTCGATCTTGTACTTCGAATTCTCGCGCTTGCTCACGCAATCGCTCCATCGTTATGCGTCATATGACGCTGTTGTCCGGATAGGCCTTGGTCCAACTACCCGCTGTTTACAGCGGGCTTGCTGGGGCGGAATGAGGGCCCAAAAGGCCTTCAGTCACGTTCTCCGGAAGAAGGGCGGAACATACTGGCGAAAGCCGGCCAGTCAAGCACCTGTTCGCCGTGCAAAATCAATGGCTTAGACCTCGACCAGCACGACTTCGTGGGTCACTGAGGCGGTTTTCTTGAACATCGCCGTGGCCGAACAGTACTTCTCGTCCGACAGGCTGACTGCCCGTTCGACCAGCGCCTTGTTCAATTTCCGGCCGCGCACCGTGTAGACGAGCTTCACCGACGTGTAGACCTTGGGGAAGTCGTCGGCCCGCTCGGCGACCATCGAGACCTCGATGCCCTCGATGTCCTGGCGCTGCTTCTTCAGCATCGAGACGACGTCGATTGCGGTGCAGCCGCCCATCCCCATCAGCAGCACCTCCATCGGCCGCGACGCCAGGTTGCGGCCGCCGACATCGGGCGCACCGTCCATCGTGATGGTGTGGCCGCTGCCGGCCTCGGCGACGAACAATGCGCCGTCGACCCAGGAGATTCTTGCGGTCGTTTGGGCAGTCGTGGACATCTCTTAGCTCCGTGAAGAACGCGTGTCGGTTCGACCCTACATCCTTCACGGAGCGCGGAGCATCAAGTCCCTAACAGAACGCCGGCGCGATTTCGGTGAGCCGCTTGGCGCTGGTCGGTGAGAGCTTCTGCACCGTGCCGAGGAAGTTGGGATGGCTCATGCCCGACCCGATGTAGGTCCAGCGCTGGGCCTGGTGCTGCTGCTCGGCCAGCCGCGCATGCTCGGCCTCGCCCAGCTTGCGGCCGCTCGCCTTCATCAGTGCGGCGAGATCGAATAGCGCCTGCTGCTTCAGCCCATCGTCAATCATGGCGCCGATCTCGAGGTAGCCGTCGACGCAGCTCACGATCTCGGCCTCCGGCATGTCCTTGGCAAGGTCCGCCACCATCAGCGTATCGAGCATGGCGTGCTGCGCCTCCTCCATCCAATGATGGCGCAGCATGCTGGCAAACTGCCGGTCGAGGCCCGTGTCGTCGCGGATGCATTCGATGAAGTGGCGCTGCGTCATCCATTCGAGATGCAGGATCAGCAACGCCACCGACAACGGCTTGTGCTTCAGCACGGCCTCGGCGATCGCCTCAGGCGGACCGATCACCTCGCACTCGGTGCTGAAGCCCTTCTGGAACTCGGCACGGAAGCGCTTGAAGAGATCGATGTGCTTGGCCTCCTCGCCGGCGAACTGCAGGAAAGCGCGGCAGCGCGCGTCGTCACCGGCAAGGCGGGTACGCATGTGGTCGAGCAGGAAGGGCAGGATGAACTCCTCGACCAGGCCGAACTGGTAGAGATAGCCGTGGCCGCGGATCTGGTTCAGCAGCAGCTTCTCGTGCGCTGACAGGCTGTCGAGCGGAGCGATGCGAGCGAGCGCCTCGGGCATGAACGGCTTGTCAAAATCTAGCCGCTTTTCGCCGCCGATAATGTCCTCGACACGCCAGTTGACGCGCTGCGAGGCGGCAAGGGCCGATGCATAGGTGTAATTGGTCTGCATTGAAGCCTCCATCCAGTCGCGGAGGGACCGCGACAAGACGGGGTATGAAATACAACCGGCCCGCCCACTATCCGGAAACTGCACGAAATCCCCAGCGCGGACGATTGCAACCAACTGTTGCCGAGGAGCCACGATGATCAGCCTGCTCCCACTGCTCTCCGAGAAAGACGAATTGGCGCCCGACCTGCAGCGCGCCGCGCGCTACATCGATGCCCATCTCGACGATTCGCTGACGATCGGCAGCGTCGCCGCCGCGGCAGGCGTTGCCGGGCGCACGCTCCATAAGCATTTCCACGACGAGCACGGCACTTCGCCGATGCGCTACGTCCGCGACTGCCGCTTCATCCAGGTCCGCCGGGCGCTGCTGCAGGCTGGCCCGCAGGACAGCGTGACGACGATCGCCGTTCACTGGGGCTTCTGCCATCTCGGCCGCTTTTCGGTGGAATACAGAAAGCGCTACGGCGAGACGCCATCGGAGACCCTGCGCCGCGGGCGCGACTAGCGTCTTGCCGGACCGCGGGCCTCCAGGCCCGCATCTTCATCGTTGATACGCCGACATGAGCGGGCCTGGAGGCCCGCGGTCCGGCAACAGCTTATTCCCCGTCGTGCTTGTGCTTGGCGAGATACTTGATCACGCCATGGAACGAGCGCACCTCCTGCTCGGTCATCGCCGTGCGCTGCAGGAGGGCGCGCAGGTTGTTCACCATCGCCGGCCGCATCGCTTTGTTGCGCAGGAAGCCCGACTGATCGAGCGCGCGCTCGAGGTGGGCGAACAGGTTCTGCAATTCGTCCTTCGTGGCGGGTCGCGTCGAATGGTCGGACATGCGCTCGGCCGGCGCGTCCTCTTCCGCCACCGCCCATTCATAGGCCACCAGCAGGACGGCCTGGGCGATGTTGAGGGAGGAGAATTGCGGGTTGACCGGGATGGAAAGCGCGGTGTCGGCCTGCACCATGTCGTCGTTGGTGAGGCCGGTGCGCTCAGGCCCGAACAGGACGCCGACCTTGTCGCCCTGCGCGGTCCAGCCGCGTATCTCGGCAGCGGCAAGTCGCGGCGTGACGATGCGCTGGCTGAGCTCGCGGTTGCGCGCGGTGGTCGCCACGACGCGTCCGAGATCGGCCACTGCCGCCTCGACCGTGTCGAACACCTTGGCCTTGTCGAGCACGACATCGGCGCCGGACGCCGCGCGCTGGGCTTTGGGGTTCGGCCAGCCGTCTCGCGGAGCCACCAGCCGCAGGCTCGCCAGGCCGCAATTCAGCATGGCGCGCGCCGCCATGCCGATATTCTCCCCAAGCTGCGGGCGCACCAGGATGATCGTCGGGGCGACGACGGTGGTGGCGCGGCCTTTGGAGGGACGTCCCATCAGATCTCTCTCATTCCTCCCCCGTCATACGGGGGAGGGTAGGGAGGGGGAAGGCCACAGTGATAGTGCCGGCCAATTACAGATCGGAAATTTCAGAAGTCACCTGTGAGGCTCTCCCCCTCCCTACCCTCCCCGTATGACGGGGAGGATTTGAGAGGTCAGGGCAGGTTGTCCTTCACGAAGACATCGATACGGATGCGTTCCTGGGCGGCGTTGATCGCCCGGTCTTCACAGTATGCCAGCAGCACCCGCGCCGCCGAGCGCGCCTCGTGGCCGGCGTCCTGGTTGACCACGGCAGCCATCGTGCCCGAGAGCAGGAAGCGGCGCGTATCGGGCGTGAGCTCGTGGCCGACGAAGACGATGTCGCCGGCACGCCTCGCCGATTCGAGCGCGGCCACCGCACCGCGCTTGCCCGCTCCGATCACATAAAGCCCGACGAGCCCGGGGTGCGCGTCAAGGAGGTCCTCCGTCGCTTCCTGTGTACGCTCGCGGTCGTCGCGGCCCTCGCGCGTGGCGGCGACGTCGAGATGAGGCGCCACCTCGCTCAGCGCCTGGACGAAGCCAGCAAGGCGCTCGGCGTGGTCGCGCAGCGCCAGCGAGCCGGCGATCACGCCGACGGTGCCCAGCCGCGCGCCGACGAAGCGGCCGAGCAAGTTGCCGGCGGTGCGACCGGCAGCGAAGTTCGCCAGGCCGACATAGTGGTGGCGCCGCGAGGTCGGCACGTCGGACACCAGAGTGACGACATGGCGCCCGCCCAGGACGAGCGCGTCGATGGCCTCGCGCACCGCAGGATGGTCGAGTGCCACGACCGCGAAGCCGTCATAGTCCGGGCCAAGCCGCGCCAGCTCGCGCGCCAGCACCGGGCCGTCGAACACGTCGACATGGACGAGTTCGATATCCGCGCGCTCCTCGGCCATCCACGTCGCCGTCTCGCGCACCGCCTCGGCGAGCTGGGTCATGAACACGTTGTCGCCCTGAGGCAGCACGAAGCAGAAACGCCAGCGCTGGCCGCGCGCCAGCGCCGCCGCGGCGCGGTCTGGCCGGTAGCTCAGCCGGATTGCAGCGTCCTCGATCTTGCGCCGCGTCTGCTCGCGCACACCCGCCCGCCCATTGAGGGCGCGGTCGGCTGTTGCGAGGCTGACGCCGGCGGCCCGGGCGACGTCTTCGAGTGTCCGACGCGTCATGGCGGATCAGGCGCTACCGCCGGCGAGAACGCCCGGCCCGGGAGTGGCGGCGGGCGGACACGTGCCGAGGATGATCATGCCCAGCACCTCGTCCTTGGTCACGGCGCGCGTGCGCGCTGTGCCGACGAGCCTGCCGTTTTTCATCACCGCCACGCGATCGGACAGATCGAACACGTCATGGATGTCGTGGCTGATGAGGAAGATGCCGATGCCTTCCTTCTTGAGCTGGACGATGAGGTCGGCGACCTGCTGGGTCTCCTGCGGGCCCAGCGCCGCGGTCGGCTCGTCCATGATCAGCACGCGGGCGTTGAAGTGGATCGCCCGCGCGATGGCGACGGC
>DATGZZ010000691.1:0-3313 GCA_035296945.1 Reyranella sp. | reverse complement strand
ACTTCACCGAGGGTTTTGCCGCCAAGTTCCGGCCCCTGGTGATGACACAGGAGGTGAAGCTGCTGAACGCCGCGCCCTGGGGGCCGCATCCTTGAGGTCTTGTCGGACCGCGGGTCCCCAGGCCCGCTCATGCTTTTCCGGACCGCGAGCTTCCCGCTCGCTCATGAGTCATGAGCGCACAGGATGCGCGCGGTCCGGAAGACGAAGACCATGAGCGGGCCTGGAGGCCCGCGGTCCGGCAAGAGGCTGTCGCCGACAAACGATCGTCGATATCGGCAAGTGACGTCCAAGGCAGGTCTCGCGGCGCTCGAAGCCGAGGTCGCGCGCGACCTCGAGCTGGTCGCCCATCCGCGCACCGAATGGATGGTGCCGCGGCTGCACGCGGGCAAGCCGGCGCTCGACGTGCTGATCGTGGGCGCAGGTCAATCGGGGCTGGTGACGGCCTTCGGCCTGATGCGCGAGCGCGTGCGCAACATCCTGATCATCGATCGCGCGCCCGCGGGCAAGGAAGGGCCGTGGGTCACCTTCGCCCGCATGCCGACGCTGCGCAGCCCCAAGGATCAGACCGGCCCCGACCTCGGCATCCCGAGTCTTACCTTCCAGGCCTGGTACGAGGCCCAGCATGGCGCCGCCGCTTTCGCCGAGCTGCATCTCATCGCGAGCGTCGACTGGCATGAGTACCTGCAATGGTATCGCCGCGTGCTCAGCCTGCCGGTGCGCAACGACGTCGCCGCCACGGCCATCGCACCCGGCCGGCTGGACGACGGCGGATCCTGCCTGCTGGTGACGCTGTCGACCGGCGAGCTTCTGGCAACGCGCAAGCTCGTGCTCGCCACAGGACAGGACGGCACCGGCGAATGGTGGATGCCTGACTTCGTGCGCCATCTCCCCGCCGACCGGCGCGCCCATACCTGCGCGCTCGACATCGACTTCGTTCGGCTGAAGGGCAAGGTGGTGGCCGTGCTGGGCGCCGGCGCCTCGGCGATGGACAACGCCGCAGTAGCGCTGGAACACGGCGCGGAGGTTCATCTGTTCACCCGCCGCCGGCCGACCGGCATACAACCGTTCCGCTGGCTCACCTTCGCGGGCTTCATGCGCCACCTGGGCGACATGCCCGACCTCTGGCGCTGGCGCTTCATGGCCAACATCCTCAATGCGCGCGAAGGCTTTCCGGCCGATACCTATGCCCGCGTCATGGCTTTCCCCGACACCTTCACCATGCACGCCGAACGCCCCTGGACCGACGCACGCATGGAAGGCGATCGCATCCGCATCGAGACGACGCGCGGGCCGTTTCCTGCCGACTTCGCGATCTGCGGCACCGGCACCCGCCAGGACGTGCATCTGCGGCCCGAGCTTGCCTCCCTTGCCGACAAGATCGCCTTGTGGAACGACCGTTTCACGCCGCCATCCGGCGAGGAAGATCCGTTGCTCGCGGCCTATCCCTATCTCGGCCCCGACTATGCCTTCCAGGAGAAGACGCCGGGCGAAGCGCCATGGCTTGCCGACATTCACGTCTTCGGCATCGGCGCGACGTTGAGCTTCGGGCCCTCCGGCAGCAGCATCAACGCCATGAACGTTGCCGTTCCCAGGCTGGTCGCCGGCCTCACGCGCGGGCTGTTCGCGGGCGATCTCGAGCGCCATTGGCAGTCGCTGCTCGACTACGAGATCAAGGTCGTCGAGCTCGACTGGAGCAGGATCAAGACCGAGTAGCATCATCTTCTCCTCCCCTTCGCGGAGTCCGCGAAGGGGAGGTGTCCGCGAAGCGGACGGAGGGGTCATGGGCCACAGGCTCGTCGTCGCCCATGACCCCTCCGTCGCCGTATGACGGCGACACCTCCCCAGCTTCGCTGGGGAGGAAGCGACCCAATGCTCACTGGTTGGCAAGACCGCCATCCGGTGGCACGCTCCCTGCATACTATTTCACCAACTCGGTGGTGGTGGTCCGATGACTTCGGCCAAGCGGCAGTTGCGTTTTGGGGCGTTCTTCAGTGTACCGGGGTGCCATCCGACAGGATGGCGCCATCCCGACGCAATCTGCGAGACCGACCTCGACTTCCGGCTGCTCGCCGACATGGCGCGCACGGCCGAGCGCGGCTTGCTCGACTGCATGTTCTTCCAGGACAGCGTCGCCATTCCCGGCAGCACCGCCGTCTATGGCGCCAAGCCGTTCCGCGTCAAGAACGGGCGCCAGGCGCACATCGAGCCGATGAGCGCGATTGCGGCCCTCGGCGCGATCACCAAGCACATCGGGCTCGTGTCGACCTGCACGACGTCCTACAACGAGCCGTACAACGTCGCGCGGCGCTTTCTCACCATCGACCATATCAGCGGCGGGCGCGCCGGCTGGAACCTCGTGACCTCGCAGGCCGAGGACGAGGCGGTGAACTTCGGCCGCGACCAGCATTTCGAGCACGGCATCCGCTACGATCGCGCCGCGGAGTTCCACGACGTCGTCATCGGTCTCTGGGACTCCTGGGAGGACGATGCCTTCCTGCGCGACAAGAAGAGCGGCGTTTGGTTCGACTACGACAAGATGCACATCCTGCGGCACAAGGGTAAGCACTTCACGGTGCGCGGCCCCTTGAACGTCGCGCGCTCGCCGCAGGGACGACCAGTGGTGGCGCAGGCGGGATCGTCCGACGTCGGCATGGAGCTCGCCGCCCGCACCGCCGACATGGTGTTCACCGCCCAGACCACGATCAAGGAAGGCCAGGACTTCTGCAACGACATGCGCTCGCGCATGGCGAAGTACGGGCGCGGGCCCGAGGACATCCGCATCTTCCCGGGCATCATGCCGATCGTCGGCCGTACCGAGGCCGAGGCGCAGGAGAAATACGAAGAGCTGCGCGGCATGGTCGATGACGGCGTCGGCATCGCCGGCGTGGCGCGGCTGGCAGGCGGCGTCGACATCTTCGCCTGCGATCCCGACGGGCCCCTGCCCGAGCTCAAGCCCAGCAATGCGGCACGCGCGCGCCAGGAGATGATCATCGCCATGGGCAAGCGCGGCATGACCATCCGCCAGATCGGCCGCGTGCTGGCCATGAGCCAGGCCCATCGCGTGCTCTACGGTACGCCCAAGCAGCTCGCCGACGACATGCAGGCCTGGCTGGAGGCCGGCGCCTGCGACGGGTTCAATCTCTTGTTCCCGCACTATCCCAAGCCGCTCGAGGAATGGGTGACCTTGGTCATCCCCGAGCTGCAGCGGCGCGGCATCTTCCGCACCCAGTACGAGGGCAAGACGTTCCGCGAGAATCTCGGCGTGCCGATCCCACCGAACATCCACACCAAGAACCGCACGAGCGTCCAAGTA
>DATGZZ010000690.1:0-6853 GCA_035296945.1 Reyranella sp. | reverse complement strand
CGCGGATTTGGCCGCTGGCTGCTGGAATCAGGCCTCTATTCCCTCACTTTGGGCTACGCCTCGCCGCGCTCCTTCTTCGCCGTGGCGCCCGACAGCTGGCCGGGCGATCCGGCGATCGGCCAGCGCCTGATGCTGGGCGAGCTTCTGGCCCGCGGCAGCGCCGGCGCCGTGGCGCCCGAATCGGACGACCCGCCGTGGCGCCGTCCCGGCGAGCCGACCCTGTGGGTCGATGCCCTGAACAGCTTTGGCTGGCTTCGCGACCTGCGCGATTGCGGCGATCCCTCGGCGGCGGCGCTGGCCGTCCGCCTGGTCGACGACTGGTCGAACCGTGAAGGTCGCTGGTCGCCCATCACCTGGAAGCGCGAGGTGCTGGCCGAGCGCATCGTCTCGTGGATCCGCCACTACGATTGGCTGGCGACCGCCGCCGACCCGGGCTTCTCCGCCCGCCTCGTGTTCTCGCTCGCCCGCCAGCGCACCCATCTTAGGCGCGCGCTGCGCACCGGCCTGGTCGGCCACGAGGCGGTCGCGGCGCTGAAGGCGCTGATCTTCGTCGACCTGGCGTTCCTGCGCGACGGCAAGCAGTTCGAGAAGAGTCTCGAGCAGACGCTGTCGCGGCTCGCCAAGTTCGTGAAGCGCTACGTGCTGCACGACGGCATCGTGGCCGAGCGCGCGCCGCACCTGCAGCTCGCGGTGCTGCGCCATCTGATCGACGTGCGCTCGGCCCTCGGCTCGGCCGAACGCCGCGCACCGCCCGAGATCCTCGCCGCCATCGATCGCATGGCGCCTCTGCTGCGCTTCTTCCGTCACGGCGACGGCGGGCTCGCCCTGTTCAACGGCGCCTGGGAGGCCGATCGCACGCTGATCGACCTGGTGCTGGCGCGTTCGGGCTCGAGCGAAAGCGCGCCGACCATGGCGCTGGCCAGCGGCTTCCAGCGCCTGGCCGCCGGCACCTCGCTGGTGATCACCGACGCCGGCAGCCCGCCCGGCCGCGGCATGGACGGCATCGCCCATGCCGGCACGCTCTCCTTCGAGATGAGCGCCGCGCACGAGCGGCTGATCGTCAACTGCGGCACCTATCCCGGCGCGCCGCGCGACTGGCGACATTTCATGCGCTACACCGCGGCGCATTCGACGGCCGTGGTCGACGACACCAACTCCAGCGAGATCACCGATCATGGTGCGCTGGAGTATCGCGCCGGCAACGTCGTGGTCGACCGCGCCGACAATGACGGCGCGCAGTGGCTCGACATGATGCATGACGGCTACCGCTCGCTCTACGGCATCATCCATCGCCGCCGGCTGTGGCTGTCGGCCGACGGCGGCGACCTGCGCGGCGAGGACACCTTTGGCGGCCCCGAAGGCCGTCCCGTCAGCTCACCAGACAAGCGCTTCATCGTGCGCTTCCACCTGCATCCGGCGGTGAAGGCGACCCTGGCGCAAAGCGGCCAGGCGGTGCTGATGCGTCTGCCGAGCGGCCGCGGCTGGCGCCTGCGCGCGTCGGGCGCGGGCATTGGCCTCGCTGAAAGCATCTATCTCGGCGAAGAGGGCCGCGTGCGCCGCACCGAGCAGATCGTGCTGGTCGGCCAAGTGCCGATGGAGGGCAGCACCGTGAAGTGGGCGCTGACCCGGATGGAAGGCTGATCATGCGTCCTCTCCGCCCGCGCAGCGGGGGGAGAGGAAGGGGCCCCGCGCTCAGCGCGGGGTAGGTGAGGTGGGTCTTCGTCTCCGCTCTACATCGAGTGGGATTGGAAGCGCTGGACGACCTCAGGAGCCATCAATGGACGACCTTGATAGCGCTGGAATCGAAGCGGCAGCGGACAAGCTTGATCAATTCGGTCGTCATCATCATTGGTGGCCCGCTTCGCTCGGACCATGGCGGCAACTCGACCCGATTGCCAAATCGGAGTTTCTTGGGATCGTCGAACAGATGATACGCGCCTATCTCAAGACATCTTTAGACTGACTCTTGCCGAGTCTTCCTGGTGAGACACCACCTCACCCTCCCATCGCTTCGCGATGGGCCCCTCCCTCTCCCCCGCTTCGCGGCGGAGAGGGTACATGATCACGGCTTCAGGAACCCCACCGTCCGATAGACCTCCGCCAGGATCGGCTCGGCCAACGCACGCGCGCGTTCGGCGCCGTTGCGCATCACGGCGTCGACGTGGCCGGGATCCTTCATCAGCCGCTGCATCTCCGAACCGACCGGGCCGAGCTTCGCCACGGCGAGCTCGGTCAGGGCGGCCTTGAACTCGGAGAACTGCTTGCCGGCGAATTCAGCGACCACGTCCGCCTTCTCGCGGTCGGCCAGGGCAGCGAAGATGCCTAAAAGATTGTCGGCATCGGGACGCTTCTCGGCATCGGCCACGCTCTCCGGCATGGGCAGCGGATCGGTCTTGGCGCGACGGATCTTCAGGGCGATGGCGTCGGCATCGTCCGTGAGGTTGATGCGCGACTGGTCCGACGGGTCGGACTTGCTCATCTTCTTGGTGCCGTCGCGCAGGCTCATGACGCGCGTCGCCTCGCCGAAGATCAACGGCTCGGTGAGCGGGAAGAAGTCGGGCGCGCCGAAGTCGTTGTTGAACTTCTGGGCGATGTCGCGCGTCAGCTCGAGGTGCTGCTTCTGGTCCTCGCCGACCGGCACGTGGGTGGCCTTGTAGACCAGGATGTCGGCCGCCATCAGCGCCGGATAGGCGTAGAGGCCGAGCGAGGCGTTCTCGCGGTCCTTGCCCGCCTTCTCCTTGAACTGCGTCATGCGATTCATCCAGCCGACCCGGGCCACGCAGTTGAACACCCAGGCGAGCTGGGCGTGCTCGGGCACCATCGACTGGTTGAAGATGATCTGCTTGCCGCCGTCGACGCCTGCCGCCAGGAAGGCGGCCGCGATCTCGCGCGTCTGCGCCGCCATCAGCGTCGGGTCCTGCGGCTGGGTGATCGCGTGCATGTCGACCACGCAGTACAGGCACTCGAAATCGTTCTGCAGGCGCGCGAAGTTGCGGATCGCGCCGAGATAGTTGCCGAGGTGGAGATTGCCGGTCGGCTGCACGCCGGACAGGATGCGGCCTTTCAGGCCCCGGGCGGCATAGGGCGCCAGATGCGTGTTGGGCGCCGTCGTCGTGACGTCGGGCATGGGATGTGGACTCCGCTCAAGGTGGAAGGCGCGGGGTTTGGACCTCCGCGCACCCCGCCGGTGGAAGGCGAGGGCAGGGCGGTATGGCGGAACCGGGGGTCGGAATCAAGGCACCGTTGACGGCGCCGGCCGGGCCTGTTCCCATCTGCTTTGCACGCATCTTGCAGGATAGCAGGAGCACCGATTTCGGGAGGGTTTGTGATGAACGAAGGTCGTTTGCGCCATCTGATTGGCCAGGTGAAATCAGGCAAGGTGTCCCGTCGGGCATTCCTGCGCAGGATGGCGGCAGCCGGTCTCGCGGCGCCGCTGGCGAACCAGCTCCTGGCCTATTCGGGCGTGGCCATGGCCCAGTCGAAGCCGGTCTACAAGCCGACCAAGCGGGGCGGCGGCGGTGTGCTCAAGGTGCTGTGGTGGCAGGCACCGACCCTGCTGAACCCGCACTTTGCGACCGGCACCAAGGATCAGGACGGTTCGCGCCTGTTCTACGAGCCGCTGGCCGGCTGGGATGCCGATGGCAACCTGCGGCCGATCCTGGCCGAATCGATCCCGGGACGCGAGGACGGCACGCTGGCGGCCGACGGCAAGTCGGTGACCTGGAAGCTGAAGAAGAACGTCAAGTGGCACGACGGCCAGCCCTTCACCGCCGACGACGTCGTCTTCAACTGGCTGTATTCCAAGGATCCGGCGACGGCCGCGGTCACCAGCGGCGTCTACACCGACCTCACGGTCGAGAAGGTCGACGCGCACACCGTCACCATCAAATTCAAGGAGCCGACACCCTTCTGGGCCGAGGCCTTCGTCGGTTCAGTCGGCATGGTCATCCCCAAGCACCTGTTCGCCGATTACATCGGGGCCAAGTCGCGCGAGGCGCCGACCAACCTCAAGCCGGTCGGCACCGGGCCTTACATATTCAAGGACTTCAAGCCGGGCGACATGGTGACCGGCGTGATCAACCCCAACTACCACGTCGAGAACCGGCCGCACTTCGACGCCATCGAGATGAAGGGCGGCGGCGATGCGGTGTCGGCGGCGCGCGCCGTGCTGCAGACCGGCGAGTTCGACTTCGGCTGGAACATGCAGGTCGAGGATGAGATCCTCACGCGCCTGGAGAAGACCGGCAAGGGCCGCGTCGACATCAAGGATGCGGGCTTCATCGAGCACATCCAGCTCAACAGCACCGATCCGTGGACCGAGGTCGACGGCGAGCGCTCGAGCATCAAGACCAAGCATCCGACGCTCAGCGATCCGGCGGTGCGCCAGGCGCTGGCGCTGCTGGTCGACAAGGACTCGGTCGAGAAGCACATCTACGGCCGTACCGGCCGGGCGTCGGCCAACTTCATCTACAATCCGGAACGCTTCCGCTCCAAGAACACGAAGTACGAGTTCAACATCGACAAGGCGATCGACATCCTGGAGAAGGCCGGCTGGAAGAAGGGCGCCGACGGCATCCGCGAGAAGGACGGCAAGAAGCTCAAATATCTCTACCAGACCTCGATCAACCAGCCGCGCCAGAAGACGCAGGCGATCGTCAAGCAGGCCGCCCAGAAGGCCGGCATCGACCTCGAGCTCAAGTCGGTGACGGCGTCGGTGTTCTTCTCATCGGACGTCTCCAACCCCGACACCTATCCGCACTTCTATGCCGACCTGCAGATGTACAACAACGGGCCGCAGCAGCCCGATCCGGGGGTGTTCCTGCGCCAGTTCTGCTCGTGGGAAGTGGCCTCCAAGGCCAACAAGTGGCAGGGCCGCAACATCACGCGCTGGCAGAACAAGGAATACGATGACATCTACAACGCCTCGCAGAACGAGGTCGATCCCGTGAAGCGGGCGGCCATGATGATCAAGATGAACGACATGGTCGTGAACGATCACGTCGTGATCCCCGTGGTCGCCCGGCCGATCGTCACCGCCGTGAGCAACAAGCTCACCTGCGAGCTGAGCGGCTGGGACAACAACACCTGGGACCTGGCGAACTGGTTCCGGGAGGCCTGACCTCACGTTCCTCCCCCCGTCATACGGGGGAGGGTAGGGAGGGGGAAAGCTGCAGTTGTGATATCTGAGATTTCAGATCTGTCATTTCAGCGATCGCTCGCGTTGCCTCCCCCCTTCCTACCCTCCCCCGTATAACGGGGGAGGAGAAGTTGGGACGATCGGAGGCATCCGATGGACGAACGTGACTTGCATGGTCTTTTGCGCCAGGTGAAGGCGGGCCGGATGTCCCGCCGTGCTTTCGTGCAGCGTATGGCGGTCGTGGGATTGACGGCGCCGATGGCGACCCAGCTCCTCGCCTTGTCGGGTGTGGCCATGGCGCAGCCCAAATCGACCTACAAGCCGACCAAGCGCGGCGGTGGCGGGCTCCTGAAAGTGCTGTGGTGGCAGGGCCCGACCTTGCTGAACCCGCACTTCGCCGTCGGCACCAAGGACCAGGACGGCTCGCGCCTGTTCTATGAGCCGCTTGCGCGCTGGGATCGCGACGGCAACCTCCAGCCCGTGCTGGCGGAGACGATCCCGGGCCGCGAGGACGGCACGCTCGCCGCCGACGGCAGATCGGTGATCTGGAAGCTGAAGAAGGGCGTGAGGTGGCACGACGGCCAGCCGGTGACCGCCGCCGACGTCGTCTTCACCTGGGAATACGCCCGCGATCCGGCGACCGCCACGCTCACCAGCGGCTCCTACAAGGACGTCACGGTCGAGAAGATCGATCAATACAGCGTCGTCGTGAGATTCCAGGAGGCGACGCCATTCTGGGCCGACGCCTTCGTCGCCGCGGCCGGCTGCATCATGCCCAAGCACCTGTTCGCCGACTATGTCGGCGCCAAGTCGCGCGAGGCACCGGCCAACCTGAAACCCGTCGGGACCGGACCCTACAAGTTCAAGGACTTCAAGCCTGGCGATCTGGTCGCCGGAGTCATCAACACGGACTACCACATGGAGAACCGGCCCTACTTCGATGCCATCGAGATGAAGGGCGGCGGCGATGCGGTCTCAGCGGCACGCGCGGTGCTGCAGACCGGCGAGTTCGACTTCGGCTGGAACATGCAGGTCGAGGACGAGATCCTCACGCGCCTGGAAAAGGGCGGAAAGGGCCGCATCATCATCAGTCAAGGCGGCGGCATCGAGCACATCCAGCTCAACAGCACCGATCCGTGGACCGAGGTCGACGGCGAGCGATCCAGTCTCAAGACCACGCATCCGACCCTGTCGGATCCTGCGGTGCGCCAGGCGGTGTCACTGCTGATCGACAAGGATTCGATCGAAAAGCACATCTACGGCCGCACGGGAGCGGCGACGGCAAACTTTGTCTACAATCCCGAGCGCTTCGCTTCCAAGACGACGAAATACGAGTTCAGCATCGACAAGGCGAACGCCATCCTCGACAAGGCCGGCTGGACCAAGGGCGCCGACGGCATCCGGGCGAAGGACGGCAAGAAGCTGAAGTTCGTCTTCCAGACCTCGATCAACCAGCCGCGCCAGAAGACCCAGGCGATCATCAAGCAGGCGTGCCAGAAGGCGGGCATCGAGCTGGACCTCAAGTCGGTCGTCGCGAGCGTGTACTTCTCCTCCGATGTCGCCAACCCCGACACGTACACCAAGTTCTACTCGGACCTGCAGATGTACAACAACAACGCCCAGCCGGACCCGGAGCTGTTCCTGCGCCAGTTCTGCTCGTGGGAGGTGGCCACCAAGGAAAACAAGTGGCAGGGCCGCAACATCACGCGCTATCAG
>DATGZZ010000689.1:0-2157 GCA_035296945.1 Reyranella sp. | reverse complement strand
TGCCGAGCGCACCAAGGCGGCCGGCCTGCAGGGCAAGGTCGCCGTCAGTCACGCCTTTGCGCTGGGCTCCGTGCCAACCGAGCTCGCCCAGCGCACGGCCGACCTTCTGGCCAAGACCGGCGTCGCCATCATGAGCCACGGCCCAGGCGGCGCCACGATCCCGCCGCTCAAGCTGCTGCACGAGCATGGCGTGCGCGTGTTCGGCGGCTCCGACAATATCCGCGATGCCTGGTCGCCGTTCGGCAACGGCGACATGCTGGAACGCGCCATGATGATCGGCTATCGCGCCAACTTCCGGCACGACGCGGAACTGGCGCTGGCCTTCGACATGGTGACCAGGACGGCGGCGGATGTTCTGGGCATCGCTGGTTACGGCATCGCCGCCGGCGGACCGGCCGACTTCGTGGTCGTCGAGG
Organism: Reyranella sp.; assembly: GCA_035296945.1. Lineage (GTDB taxonomy): Bacteria > Pseudomonadota > Alphaproteobacteria > Reyranellales > Reyranellaceae > Reyranella. The sequence goes on along the minus strand of DATGZZ010000689.1, from coordinate 1,741 downwards.
CAGGGTCACTTGCCGAGGCGGTCGCCACCCGGCCACGGCGCAAGCTCGTCATCAAAGCCGGTCGCATTGTCGCCAGGGATGGCGTACTGGTCTCCTGATTTTTCAGGGATCAATCATGGCGACGCGTCAGGCCGTGCTCGGGATGGAGCGGGCGTCCTTCTTCTACGGCTCGGCTGCCGTGTTCCGCGGCATCACCTTCCTGCTCGACGGCGCGCGCACCGCCTTGGTCGGCGAGAACGGCACCGGCAAGTCGACCCTGCTGAAGTGCCTCAGCGGCGAGCTCGAGCTGAACGGCGGCAAGGTCATCCGCTCGCGCGGGCTCAGGACCGGCAGCGTGCCGCAGGACGTGCCGGCGGGCCTGGCCGGGCTTGCCGTGCGCGACGTCCTGCAGCGCTCGCTGGCCAAGGTCGGGCTGGGCGACGACGGGTGGCGCATCGACGTCCTGCTGGACGAGATCGGCGTCGAGCCGGAAACCCTCGACAAGCCGTTCGGCACCCTCTCGGGCGGCTGGCAGCGCCTGCTGCTGATCGCGGCAGCGGCGCGGCTCGAGGAGCCGGACATCCTGATCCTCGACGAGCCGACCAATCATCTCGATCTCGCCAACATCAGCACGCTCGAGCGCTGGCTCACGGTCGACTTCCCCGTGCCCATGCTGATCGTGAGCCACGACCGCGAGTTCCTGAACCGCGTCACCGAGCGCACGCTCTTCCTGCGCAGCGACGGCATGCATGCCTTCAAGACCAGCTTCAGTCAGGCGCGCGAGGAGCTGCTGCGCCGCGACGCGACGGCGGCGGCACGCGCCCAGCTCGAGGACAAGGAGATCCGCCGCCTGGAGCAGGCCGCGGCGCGCTACAAGGTGTGGGCGGTCAAGAACCCCGACCTCAACAAGCGCAAGGCAGCGCTCGAGACGCGCATCGCCCGCATCGAGAAGGATCGCACCCAGACCTATCTCGCCCGCGAGCGGCGGCTGGAGCTGGCCGACGGCGACATCGACGCCAAGGTGGCGCTGCGCATCGCCGGCCTCGATGTTCTGGCGCCGGGCAGCGAGCGCAAGCTGATCGCCATCGAGCGCCTGGCCGTCGCCGCCGGCGACCGCATCGCCCTGTTGGGCGTGAACGGCGCCGGCAAGTCGACCCTGTTGTCGACGCTGGCCCAGGCCTTCGATCCCGAGCTGGAGCATTACGACAGCCTCTCGCCGGTGCGCTTCAACCCGGCCTGCCGGCTGGTCTATTTCGACCAGACCATGCGCGACCTGCCGGTCGACATGTCGATCCTCGACTATGTGCTGGAGGCGTCCGGCATCACCGAGCGGGACGCGATCCGGCAACTTGCCGGCGCGGGCTTCCCGTTCGCCAAGACGCCCGAGCCGATCGGCATCCTGAGCCACGGCGAACGCGCGCGCCTGGTGTTCCTCAAGATGAAGCTCTTGCGGCCCAACATGTACCTCTTGGACGAGCCGACCAACCATCTCGACATCGAGGGGCAGGAAGCGCTCGAGGCCGAGCTGGAGCAGAGCGACGTGTCGTGCCTGTTCGTCAGCCACGACCGCTACTTCACCCGCACCGTCGCCAACCGCTTCGTGGAAATCCGCAAGGGTCGGCTGGTCGAAATCGACGATGCCGAGAGCTTCTTCGAGCGGGGCGAGGTAGGCTAGTCTGGTCTGGCAGCTGATACAGACCCACTGTCATCCCGAGCGCAGCGAGGGACCTTTCCTGGTCCGCAGAGGCCCCTCGCTTCGCTC
>DATGZZ010000688.1:0-6910 GCA_035296945.1 Reyranella sp. | reverse complement strand
CGCATCAGCTGGCTCGTGAAGTCCGGGGCGTCGGCGCCGGCCTTGAGCAGCATCTGTCCGGCGATGCCGGCCAGGATGCCGATGCCCAGCGCCACGTAGTAGACCGTCATCGTCAGGACTCCCCTCGAGGTGGCTCGCGGTGCGGCTGGCCCGCAGCGCGTGTATCGACTTTGGGCCGCTCGACCTGCAGCCCGTCGGGCGCGCGGTGGAAGACCTCGCGCACGAGATACTGCGGCTTGCGGTTGACCGCGAGGAACATGCGGCCGAGATATTCGCCGATCAGCCCGACCACCACGAGCTGCACGCCGGCCAGCACCAGCACCGCCACCATCAGCGACGCCCAGCCTTGTGGCGGCTTGTCCGAGAGGATCGCCTCGATGACGACGATGGCGGCGGCGAGCGCGCCCAGCGCGCCGAAGCCCAGGCCGAACAGCGTGGCGAGCCTGAGCGGCATCACCGAGAAATTGAGGAACATCGAGAGCCACAGCCGCACCAGGCGCCGCAGCGTGTAGTTCGATTGGCCTTCGATGCGCGGCAGATGGTCGACCTGCAGGCGCCCGACATTCTGGGTGACCTGGAAGACCAGCCCGTCGACATAGGGATAGGGGCCCTCATAGCTCGCCGTGATGCGCTCGCGCACGAAGGCGGAGATGCAGCGAAAGCTCGAGAGATAGAGGCCGGGCGGCTTGTCGATCAGGCGGTCGGCGCACCAGTTGGTGAAGCGGCTGCCGAGGTTGCGCCAGGCGGCGTGCTGCTTCTCGGCATAGTAGGTGTAGACCGCGTCGTAGTTGCCGTCGCGTGCATGCTCGAACAGACGCTTCACCTCGCCCGGCGGATTCTGCAGGTCGTCGTCCATGGTGATGGCGAAGGCGCCGCGTGCTTGGGCAAGTCCCGCCATGACCGCATTGTGCTCGCCGAAATTGCGGCTGAGGCTCAGCACCGTGACCGGCGCGCCGGGCTCGGCGGCAAGCTGCTTGCAGACATCGAGGCTGTTGTCGGGGCTGCAATCGACCACCAGAACGATCTCCAGCCCGCCCTCGATGTCGAGGCCGCGCAGGGCGACCACCAGCTCGCCGACGGTGCCGGCGCCGTTGTAGACGGGAACGACCACGGAAAGGGCCGGCGCGGGCGCGGACACCTCAGCCATCTCGGGCAGTCCCGTCGCGCGCAGCGACAACGATCAGCGAACCGCCGAACGGCAGGTTGATGCCGGCGGCGATCACCCGCCGCTCGACGGCAAGAGCCGTCGAGAACAGCACATCGAGCCAGCGGGGAAAGTCGCGCACGTCGCTTTCGGCGTCGTCACGCTCGAGCAGTCGGTGGATCAGCATCAGGGGAAACAGGAGGGTGTTCCAATAGCTGGACCTCAGCACGCGAAAGCCGTTGCCCGTGAGCAAGGCCCGCGCCTGGCGGCCGGTGAAGCGGCGCACATTGTGCACGCGCCGGTCATGCGCCGACAACAACCAGCCATAGGCCGGCAGATTGAAAATCGCGATCGCGCCCGGCCGCAGGCAGCGATGTGCCTCCTTGAGGGCAAGCGCCGGTTCGACTCCGCCGTGGCAAAGGACATCGATCGAGAGGTAACCACCCAGCGCACCGCTGCCCAAGGGCATTTCGGTGACCGAGCCAGCGGCCACCGGCCGTCCCGCCTTGGCCGCGGCGAACGATGCCGCCACCTGGTCGTACTCCAGGCCGAAGGTGGGATTGCCGGCCACCGAGGGCCCGAGCTTCAGCAGCATGCCGCCGGTGCCGCAGCCGGCGTCGAGCACGGGCCCGGCGCTCTGCGAGCGCGACAGGGCGCGTGTCAGAAGCTCTGCGACAAGCGTACGCAGGCCGCGATACCACCACATGCGGTCCTCGACCTCGTGCATGCGCTCGTATTCGACCCGTTCCACGCCCTTGTCCGCCCCTCGCGAGTGTCTTCTTACCGCCTGCTTATGATATCTTCGTTCTGCCTTGCCAACCGCCGCGACCAAGCCCCCGACAGTCCCGCCGAGCATCGAACGGCTTCTGCTCCTGCCCCTGATCGCGTTGCCGATCCTGTGGCTGGCCGGCTACTTCTTCCCGCCCATCAATCACGACGTCGCCGCCATCCTCGACGTGTCGGCGCGCTGGGTGAATGGCGAGCGGCTCTATGTCGAGGTGATCGACGAGAACCTGCCGCTCACCTTCGTAGTGCACGCGCTGCCCGTGCTGACCTCCAAGATCCTGCCGGGCGACCCCTCGTTCTGGTTCACCGCCTGGGTGGTGGCCGGCATCTTCGCCTCGTTCTGGGCCTGCCGCCGCCTGGTCAAGCTCGTGCCGTCGGCCGACCATGCGCTGACCGAGGCGTTGCTGCCGCCGGTTCTGCTGTTCCTGTTCACCGTGCTGCCCAACGAGCATTTCGGCCAGCGCGAGCACATCGTGTTCGTGGCCTCGGCGCCCTACATGATCGCTTCGATGGCGCGCGCCGAGGGCATCCTGCTGGGACGCGGCGCATCGATCGCCATCGGCCTGTTTGCTGGCGTGGCCCTGGCGATGAAGCCGCACTATCTCGCCATCCCGGCCGTGCTCGAGCTCTACCTTCTGCTCCGCCGCGGCTGGCGGCCCACGCTCAGCGACCTCATCCCCTGGTCGATCGGCCTGGTGGCGGTGGCGCACTTCGTGTCGATGTACACGATCTTCCACGAATACGGCACGTTCGTCATGCCGCTGGCGGTCGAGGCCTATGCACCGATCGGCGACGCCGGCTGGCGCGGCGTGCTGACCAGCAACGTCATGGGGCCGACACTGCTGGCGCTGGTGATCTTCGGCCTGATCGCGGTGATCTTTACCAAGACCATGGCGGCGCGCGTGCTGATCGCCTACGGCATCGGCGCGGCGCTCTCGGCCATCGCCCAGGCCAAGGGCTGGCCTTATCACGTGCTGCCCGCGCTGTCGGCGGCGATCCTGCTGGCGGCGCTCACCGTGTCGCAGACCGTCGACCGCTACCTGCCGATCAGCCGCAGCGGCCATCACCTGCCGGTGGCGGTGATCTCGGCGACGCTGATGGTGCTGCTCTACTTCCAGGCAGCGCTCTACACGCCGCCCTTCTACAAGCAGCGCCAGTTCGACGAGTCGATCGGCGGACGCCTGCAGCACATCATCGAGCAGAACGCGCCCAATCGCACGATCCTGGCGCTGTCGCCCGGCATCTATCCGCTGTGGCCGATGATCAACTACATCGGCGGCCGCATGACCATGCGGTTCCTCACCATGTGGGTGCTGCAGGGTGTCTACGCGACCTGCGACGACTTCCCCGCGCTTTACAATCCGCCCGACACGATGGGCGATTCAGAGAAGATGGTGTTCGACCAGGTAAGCGAGGATTTCGCCCGCGAGCAGCCCGACCTGCTGATCGTCGACAGTATCGCCGGCATTCCGCGCTGCCAGGGCAAGGAGTTCGATTATCTCGAATACTTCATGCAGAACCGCGTGTTCGCCGATGCGTTCGAGGGCTACGAGCACCTGATGGATTTCGATCGGTATCGGATTTATCGACGGAAGAAGAAGTAGCCTTCCACCTCCCCCGTATGACGGGGGAGGTGGAAGGCGCTCCGATAGGCCTACTCCCACTTCCCCATCGCCTTCGCCCGCATCGCCTCGGGAATCTTCTCGACATCCGGCACCTTGAACACGCCGGACGCGACCAGGACGATCTCGCCGCCGCAGACCAGGTCGCAGCTGCAGAAGCAGAAGTTGATGGTGCGCCGGGCGATGCGCGCAGTGCCCTCCAGCCACTGGCCGAGCCGCGCGCCACGCACGAACTCGGTGCTGAGCGACACCGTGGGATGCGGCCAGCGGATGCCGGTGGCGTGGCCCGAGCCCACGCCCATCACCATGTCGGCCACGGTGACCAGCAGTCCGCCATGCGCCCAGCCCATGGGATTGCCGTGACGCGGCTCGAGCGGCAGGCCGACCCGGAGCGTCTCGCCATCGACCCTGAACCAGAGCGGGCCGACCAGCCCGACAAAGTCGTCGGCGACGTCGAGCTTGCGGAAGCCGTCGGGGATCAGCGTATCGGTCATGAGCCAAGTCCATCCTTGGAGGCGGCATATTTCTCGAGGGCGGCGCGCACCGCCCGATCAAACGGCATGCTGCGGTGGATCTCCTCGTTCAGCGAGACCATGATCGCCTTCAGCACGGCGGTGCAGTTGCCCTCGCCGTCGAACAGCCCATGGCCGATCACGCACTTGCGCTCGTGCACCTCCAGGAGACGGGCGCAGGCCGTGGCGCGGCCGGGGAAGAACATCTGGCGCTTGAAGTCGATCTCCAACCGGCCGACGACGACGCGAAAGCGCGGCAAGCCCGAGCGCACGATCATGCGCATGTAGGAGACGCGGGCATTCTCGAGAAGCTGCAGGAAGGCGCCGTTGTTGATGTGGCCGTTGGCGTCGACGTCGGCGAAACGCAGATGTTCCTCGGTGGCGAAGCCGTAGATCCGCCGGTCCGTCAGGTCGAGACTCACTCGATCAATTCTCCCTGAATTCCAGCGTGAGATCGGCTGCCTCGGAAGGCGGCACGAGCAGACGGCCCGAGTCGGGCTGGCTCATCTGGATGCCATTCTTCTTCAGAAGCGCCTCGCAGGCCGCAAGGTTCTCGACCCTGATGCTGAGCAGCGCCGGATGATCGACTGGACGGACCGGCGTGATTCCCGGGTAGCGCCGCAGGTAGTCCTGGCGGTTCATGTAGTGGATGGGCTGGGTGCCGGTGTCGGCCACAATGCCGCCGCCCTCGCCGCGCACCGTGCCCTCGCCGAAGTACTTCTCGAGCTCGGCCGTCCATCTGGCCGGCTGCTCGGCGATCACGGTGACGCCCAGGATGCCGCGCGCACCGTTGGGATGCTGCGCCCATTCGCTGCGATAGACGAACTGCGGCGTGAGATGCTCGCAGACGAAGAAGCCGACCACCGGCATGTGAGTCTTGGGGATACGCACGGTGCGGAACTGCGCATGCTCGGTCTTGCCGTCGATCTCGACGGCGCGATCGAAGAACAACGGCTCATCGGGTTGCAGGCCCGCCGCCTTGAAGGCGTCGAAGGCGAGATCGGCGCCATCGGTCGCGAGGGCGACGTTGGCCAGCCCTCCACCACCTTTCAGCCATTCGCGCCGCTCGGCATTGAATTCGGTGTCCTCGACGATGCCTAGAATCTCGAAATAGTCGGTGTCGAAGAGCATCAGGTGATTGGCCGTGCCGAGCTTCCTGTGGAAGCCGCGCGGCTGGACCTGGAAGCCGAGCTTGGCGTATGCCGCCTCGGCCGCATCGATGCCGTCGACCATGACCACGACGTGGTCGAGCCCGCGTACGGCATGCTTCATGCCGGCCTCCGTCGCACCATGTTGGTCCCCTTGAGCGTCATCACCAGCTCGCCCTTCTGATTGGTGGCGCGCCATTGCTCGTGGACGATCCCCATCTCCGGGCGACTCTTGGAGGGCACCTTGTCAGCGCATTCGACTGAGGCGCTGAGCGTGTCGCCCGGCCGCACCGGCTTCAGCCAGCGGACCTCGTCGACCCCCGGCGAGCCCAGCGCCGTGCGCTGGTCGACGTAGTTGTCTACGAACAACCGCATCAGCTTGGCGGTGACGTGCCAGCCTGAGGCTATGAGGCCGCCGAACATCGATTGCCGGGCGGCGCCGGCATCGACGTGGAAGCTCTGCGGGTCGTACTGGCGGGCGAAGTCCACGATTTCGTCGGCGGTGAAGCTGGTGGAACCGAGATCGAATTTCTGGCCGATCTCGTAGTCATCCCAGTAACGCGGGGCCTTGGAGTGCATGCCTTCCGGTCTTCGCAGAGGCCGACCGCGGAGGCAAGGACCTCCTATGGCCTGTACGGCACCTCTCGGCTAGCCTGTGCGTCATGACTGAATCCGACCTCGTCCGGCGCCTGACCACCATCATGGACATCGACGTCGTCGGCTTCAGCACCATGTCGGCGCGCGACGAGGAACACGCGCTCGGCCTCCTCGGCAACCGCATGGCCGCCGCCCAGGCGCTGGTTAGGCACCATCGCGGACGCGTCTTCAAGCTGACCGGCGACGGGCTCCTGGCGGAATTCGCGAGCCCGGTCGAAGCCGTCCGCGCCGCCCTGGAAATCCAGGAGGCGATGCGCGCGGCCAACGACCAGGCCGGGCCGAACGATCAGTTCGTCCTGCGCATCGGCGTCAATCTCGGCGACGTCGTGGAAAGCGGCGACGACCTGATGGGCGATGCGGTCAACGTCGCGGCGCGCCTGGAATCGATCGCCAAGCCCGGCGGCATCTGCGTATCGGCCGCCGTCTACGAGCAGATCGAAGGCAAGCTGACGCTAGGGGCGGAGGATCTCGGCGAGCAGCACGTCAAGAACATCCCGCGCGCCATCCACGCCTACCGGCTGACGCTTGGCGGCGCGCCGGCTGTGGCCGCAGCGCCTGCGAACGGCCGCAAGACGACGCGGCTCGCCGTCATTATCGGCACCGCCGCCGTGGTCGCCCTCCTGGCGATCGGCGGCGCCTGGCTGCTGCACGAGCGATCGGAGTTGCCGCCTTCGCGCATGGCCCAGACTCCAGCGCCGGCTCCGCCTGCTGCGCCACCCGCGGCGGCCGTACCATCGCCTCCTCCCGTCGCGGCCCCGCCGGCTGCAGCTCCCGCCGCCGCGCCGCCGGCGCCTCGGCCCTACATCGCCGCGGAGGTGCCCTTCGTGCCGCTGTGGCGTGAGCAGCGCCTCGAGGACTACGCGCTCGCCGAAAACGACAAGGCCATGGCGATCAACGTGCGCGGCTGGTTCGCCACGGCCACGCGCATGCTCGACGAGACGTCAGCCCGACGCCAGGCTCTCGAGGAGTGCAATGCGCTGGTGGAGCGCGAAGTGCCGATCGTGCGCGATTTCGACCGTTGCGTGATCTACGCCGTCGGCA
>DATGZZ010000687.1:0-2955 GCA_035296945.1 Reyranella sp. | reverse complement strand
CGGGCCTCGGGCAGGAGGATATCAAGCGTATCGCGGCACTCATCCGCACCGTCGCCCGTGATCGAACCGTGCTGATGGTCGAGCACAACATGTCCGTCGTCGCCGATCTCTCCGACACCATCACCGTGCTGGCGCGCGGCGAGGTTTTGGCCGAGGGCCCTTACGCCACGGTGTCCAAGAATCCAGCCGTGGTCGAAGCCTATGTCGGGACGGGTCATGGCTGAGACATTGCTCAAGGTCGAAAACCTGCAGGCCTGGTACGGCGAATCGCACATTCTCCATGGCGTCGGCTTCGAGATCGGCCGCGGTGAGCTCGTGACGCTCCTGGGCCGCAACGGCGCGGGCAAGACCACGACCTTGAAGTCGGTCATGGGCATCGTCGAGAAGCGCACCGGTTCGGTGACCTTCGAAGGCAGGCAGACCGTCGGCCAGCCGTCTGACGTGATCGCGCGCCTGGGGCTCGCCTACTGTCCCGAGGAGCGCGGCATCTTCTCGAGCCTGAACGTCGAGGAGAATCTCCTGCTGCCGCCGATGGTGCGGCCGGGCGGCATGAGCCTCGGCGAGATCTACCAGCTCTTCCCCAACCTGCAGGAGCGCCGGCGCAGCCAGGGCACCAAGCTGTCGGGCGGCGAGCAGCAGATGCTGGCGATCGGCCGCATCCTGCGCACCGGCGCCAACCTCTTGCTGCTCGACGAGCCGACCGAGGGGCTGGCGCCCGTCATCGTCCAGCGCATCGGCGAGATCATCCGCCAGCTCAAGGGCCGCGGCTTCACCATCCTGCTGGTCGAGCAGAACTTCCACTTCGCCGCCACCGTCGCCGACCGCCACTACATCATGGAGGACGGCCACGTCGTCGACATCATGACGGCGGCCGACGTGAAGCAGAACATCGGCAAGCTGCAGGCGTACCTGGGGGTGTAGAACCATGTTCGAACTCATCGGAATCCCGCCCCAGGCCCTGTTCGGCCAGCTCCTGCTCGGCCTGATCAACGGTGCCTTCTACGCCATGCTGAGCCTGGGGCTGGCCGTGATCTTCGGCATGCTGAACGTGATCAACTTCACGCACGGCGCGCAGTACATGATGGGTGCCTTCGCCGCCTGGCTGATGCTCGGCATCCTCGACGTGCCGTTCTGGGCCTCGCTGGTGCTGGCGCCGATCATCGTCGGCCTGTTCGGCGTCGTGCTCGAGCGGGTGATGCTGAAGCGCATCTACCATCTCGACCATCTCTACGGCTTCCTGCTGACCTTCGGCCTCGCCCTGGTGATCGAGGGCCTGTTCCAGTGGAAGTGGGGCTCCTCGGGCGCGCCTTATCCCAACCCGATTCCCGGCGGCTACAATCTCGGCTTCATGTTCCTGCCGACCTATCGCGGCTTCGTGGTGCTGGCGGCGCTCGTGATTTGCCTCGCCACCTGGTACGGCATCGAGCGCACCAAGCTCGGCGCCTACCTGCGGGCGGCGACCGAGAACCCGACCCTGGTGCGCGCCTTCGGCATCAACGTGCCGCGCCTGATCACGCTCACCTACGGGCTGGGCGTCGGCCTGGCCGCGCTGGCCGGCGTGCTGGCAGCACCCATCCAGCAGGTCTCGGCATTGATGGGCACCAACCTGGTGCTGGTGGTGTTCGCCGTCGTGGTGATCGGCGGCATGGGCTCGATCATGGGCTCGATCGTCACCGGCTTCGGCCTCGGCCTGATCGAGGGCCTGACCAAGGTGTTCTATCCGCCGGCCTCCAACACCGTGATCTTCGTGGTCATGGCGCTGGTGCTGCTGATCAAGCCGGCCGGCCTGTTCGGGCAGACCAAGTGATGGCGGGCCAGATGCTGACGCCCACCCAACGCATGATCGTTGCGGCCGCTGTCGCCGTGGTCGCCCTGGCGGCACCGTGGTTCGCCTATCCGGTGTTCCTGATGACGGCGCTCTGCTTCGCGCTGTTCGCCTGTGCCTTCAACCTGCTGCTGGGCTATGCCGGGCTGATGAGCTTCGGCCATGCCATGTTCTTCGGCATGGCGGGCTACTTCTATGGCCATGTCGTGAAGGCCTGGGACATGCCACCGGAGGTCGGCCTGCTGGCGGGAGTCGGCGGCGCGGCACTGCTCGGCCTGGTCACCGGCGCGCTGGCGATCCGCCGCCAGGGCATCTACTTCGCCATGATCACGCTCGCCTTCGCCCAGATGGTCTACTTCTTCTGCATCCAGGCGCCGTTCACCCATGGCGAGGACGGCCTGCAGGGCATCGTGCGCAAGCCGCTGCTGGGCGGCCTGATCCCGACCAAGGACGATCGGGTCCTCTATTATGTGGTGCTGGCGATCTTCCTGTTCGGCTACGGCGCCATCTACCGCTTCATCCATTCGCCGTTCGGCCAGGTGCTGAAGGCGATCCGCGACAACGAGCAGCGCGCCCTGTCGCTGGGCTACGAGGCCGATCGCTACAAGCTGCTGGCCTTCGTGCTGTCGGCCGCGCTGGCCGGCCTGGCCGGCGCCACCAAGGCGATGGTGCTGCAGTTCGCCACGCTGACCGACGTCAGTGCGGCCATGTCGGGCGAGGTCGTGCTGATGGCCCTGGTCGGTGGCCTCGGCACCATCATCGGCCCGGTGATCGGCGCCTTCGTCATCATCACCATGCAGAACTATCTCGCGGCCTCGGGCGAGTTCGTGCTGGTGATCCAGGGCGTGATCTTCGTGGTCATCGTCATGGCCTTCCGCAAGGGCCTCGTCGGCGAGTTCAGCGAGTGGTGGAGACGGCGTAGGGCGCCGGACGCGGCAAAGGCGGCGGACTGACAAGCCCGATGGCGGCGCGCTACCGCAAGATCGCGTGGCGAGTGTTGCCGTTGGTCGGGCTCGCCCTGGCTCTCGCCGCATCGTGGCTGAAGGCGCCTCCTGCAGCGGTCATCCTGCCGGTCCTCGAACTTGCGGTTCTGATGGGCGTGGTGTTCGCCTGCGTGCACCATGCCGACG
>DATGZZ010000686.1:0-2598 GCA_035296945.1 Reyranella sp. | reverse complement strand
GCAACTACTTCCTCGACCCCGACAGCGGCAGGGAAGTGATGATGAACGATCCGAAGTTCCTCCGGGTCGAGACGCTGTTCCCGGCATTCCAGCGCGCCGGCTGCCGCATCGCCGTCGTCACCGCCAAGGACAAGCTGCGCGGGCTTTTGGGCAAGGGGCTGGAGCTGGGCGCCGGCAAGGCCTGCAGCTTTTCGTCGGAGAAGTCCGACAAGGCGAGCGTGGCCGAGAACGGCATCGACAAGGTGAACGACCTGGTCGGCATGCCCGTGCCCGACGTCTACAGCGCCGGCCTGTCCGAGTTCGTATTCGCCGCCGGTGTAAAAATCATGGAACGCGACCGGCCGCAGGTCATGTATCTATCGACCACCGACTACATCCAGCACAAGCACGCGCCCGGCACGCCGGTGGCTGACGATTTCTACGCCATGATGGACGGCTACATGGCCAGGCTGGATGCCATGGGCTGCATCATTGCGCTCACTGCCGACCACGGCATGAACGCCAAGTTCGGTGCCGACGGCCAGCCCGACGTCATCTACCTGCAGGACGTATTCGACGGCTGGTTAGGGACTGACAAGGCGCGGGTGATCCTGCCCATCACCGATCCCTACGTCGTGCATCACGGCGCGCTGGGCTCGTTCGCCGTGGTCTATCTGCCGGACGGCACGACGGCCGAGGCGATGGCCGCCAGGCTCAAGGCCATGCCCGGCATCGAGGCGGCGCTCTCCAGGCAGGAGGCCGCCGCCCGTTTCGAGCTGCCGGCCGACCGCCTGGGCGACCTGGTGGTCGTCTCGACCAAGCACAAGGTGCTGGGCACCTCGGCGTCGCGGCATGACCTGTCGGGCCTGACCGAGCCGCTGCGCAGCCATGGCGGCATCTCCGAGCAGAAGGTGCCGCTGCTCTGCAATCGCAAGCTTTCGGCAGACGCTGCAACGCACCACTCGTCGCGTCCTTGGCGGAACTTCGACGCCTTCGACCTCGCCCTCAACCTCGTCGCCTGAGAGACACCATGGACACGATGCTCCGGAGCGACGTGCGGCATGAGATGCTGCGCATCGCCGGCAAGAAGGTCGAGACCACGGCTCGCCTGGAAGTGCGCTTCCCGTGGGACAACCGCTTGGTCGGCAGCGTGCCTCGCGCCACGCCCGAGCTGGTGGCCGAGGCCTTCCGCATTGCCCATGGCTACAAGCCCAAGCTGACGCGCTATCAACGCCAGCAGATCCTGCTCAAGACCGCCGAGCTGTTGGTCGCGCGCAAGGAAGAGCTGTCGCGCCTGATCACCCTCGAATCAGGGCTTTGCCTGAAAGACTCGCGCTACGAGGTCGGCCGCGCCTTCGACGTCTTCACCTTCGCTGGGCAGCTCTGCCTGCTCGATGACGGCCAGACCTTCTCCTGCGATCTCACCCCGCACGGCAAGCCGCGCAAGATCTTCACCCTGCGCCAGCCGCTCAACGCCATCTCGGCGATCACGCCGTTCAACCATCCGCTGAACATGGTGGCGCACAAGCTGGCGCCGGCCTTCGCCACCAACAACTGCGTGGTGCTGAAGCCCACGGAGCTCACGCCGCTCACGGCGCTGTTCCTGGCCGACACGCTCTACGAGGCGGGCCTGCCGCCCGAGATGCTGTCGGTCATCACCGGCAATCCGTCGGACATCGGCGACGCCATGATCACAGATCCCCATGCCGACCTCGTGACCTTCACGGGCTCGGTGCGCGTCGGCAAGCACATCGCCAACACGGCGGGCTACAAGCGGCTGGTGCTGGAGCTGGGCGGCAACGATCCGCTGATCGTCATGGAGGATGCCGACCTCGACAAGGCGGCCGAGCTCGCCGTAGCCGGCGCCACCAAGAACTCGGGCCAACGCTGCACCGCCGTGAAGCGCATCATCGTGGTCGACAGCGTCGCCGACGCCTTCGTCGAGCGTGTGCTCGCCAAGGCGAAGAAGCTCAAGGCCGGCGACCCGCTCGATCCCGAGACCGACGTCGGCACTGTCATCCATGAACGTGCGGCGACGCTGTTCCAGGACCGCGTCAGCGAGGCCGTGGCCAGGCACGGCGCCAAGCTGCTGCATGGCAACGACCGCCGCGGCGCGCTGTTTCCGCCCACCGTCGTCGACCATGTCGATCCGGCGTGCGAGCTGGTGCGGGAAGAGACGTTCGGTCCGGCCATCCCGGTCATCCGCGTCAAGGACATCGACCACGCGATCAAGGTGTCCAACGGAACGGCCTACGGCCTGTCGTCGGGCGTCTGCACCGACCGGCTGGACTACATCACCCGCTTCGTCGACGAACTGCAGGTCGGCACGGTCAACGTCTGGGAAGTCCCGGGCTATCGCATCGAGATGTCGCCCTTCGGCGGCATCAAGGATTCAGGCCTGGGCTACAAGGAAGGCGTGCTGGAAGCGATGAAGAGCTTCACCAACGTGAAGACCTGGTCGCTGCCGTGGCCGGGCTAGTACCAACTATCGCTGAAGCCTGAGTCACGACTGTCACCCCGAGCGCAGCGAGGGGCCTTTGAGGCCACAGCAAAGGTCCCTCGCTGCGCTCGGGATGACAACGGAGTCCGTATCAGGCATTTGTGATTCCAGGTACTAGC
>DATGZZ010000685.1:0-2893 GCA_035296945.1 Reyranella sp. | reverse complement strand
CGACCGGCGTCGGCTGGGTCTATCAGTACGTCGTCGTCGGCGCGAACCGCACCCTGGCCGAGCTGCGCTCGCAGCAGGACTGGTACGTGCGCTTCGGGCTCGCCAAGGCGCAAGGGGTGGCCGAGGTCGCAAGCGTCGGCGGTTTCGTGCGCCAGTACAACGTCGTCGTCGATCCGGTGAAGCTCAGGAGCTATGGCGTGCCCCTGTCGCGCGTCATCGACGCCGTGCGCGCCTCCAACCGCGAGACCGGCGGCCGCGTCGTCGAGATGGCCGAGGCCGAGTTCATGGTGCGCGGCCGCGGCTACGTCACGTCGGCAGCCGACCTCGACCAGATCGTGCTGAAGGCAGATGGCCCGACGCCGGTTCTGCTGCGCGACGTGGCGCGCATCGAGCTTGGCCCCGACGAAAGGCGAGGCCTCAGCGAGCTCAACGGAGAGGGCGAGGCGGTAGGCGGCATCGCCATCCAGCGCTTCGGCCAGAATGCCCTCGACGTCATCGGCAACGTCAAGGCCAAGCTCAAGGACATCGCCTCCGGCCTGCCCGAAGGCGTGCGGATCGAGGCGGTCTACGACCGGTCCGAGCTGATCCAGCGCGCCATCGCCACGCTCAGATCGACCTTGATCGAGGAGAGCCTGGTCGTTGCCGCGGTCTGCATCGTGTTCCTGCTGCATGTCCGATCGGCGCTGGTGGCGATCATCACCCTGCCGGTCGGCGTGCTCATGGCCTTCATCGCCATGCAGGCGTTGGATATCGGCTCCAACATCATGAGCCTGGGAGGCATCGCCATCGCGATGGGCGCCATGGTCGATGCCGCCATTGTCATGATCGAGAACGCCCACAAGCATCTCGAGCGGCTGAAGCCGGGCCAGTCGCGCGCCGACGCCGTCATCGCCGCGGCGGTCGAGGTCGGGCCGGCGCTGTTCTCCAGTCTGCTGATCATCACGGTGTCGTTCCTGCCGATCTTCGCGCTGGAGGAACAGGAAGGCCGGTTGTTCAAGCCCTTGGCCTGGACCAAGAGCCTGGCCATGGCGGCATCGGCACTACTGTCGGTGACGCTGGTGCCGGCACTGATGATGCTGTTCGTGCGCGGCCGCATCCTGCCGGAGCGACGCAACCCGGTGAACCGCGCCCTCATCTGGCTGTATCGGCCGTTGATTCGTCTGGTGCTGCGCGCGCGCCTGCTCACCATTGCCGTGGCGGTCGCCGCCGTGGCCGCGTCGGCCTGGCCCGCGATGCGGCTGGGCGCGGAGTTCATGCCGAGTCTCGACGAGGGCACGCTGTTCTACATGCCGGTGACTTTGCCCGGCCTGTCGGTGACCAAGTCGGCGGAGCTGCTGCAGACGCAAAACAAGATCATCAGGTCGTTCCCCGAGGTCGCCTCGGTGTTCGGCAAGGCCGGCCGCGCCGCAACGGCAACCGACCCCGCGCCGCTGGAAATGTTCGAGACCATCATCAACCTCAAGCCGAAGGCCGACTGGCGGCCGGGCATGACCGTGGACAAGCTGATCGCCGAGATGGACCGTGCTTTGCAGTTCCCCGGAGTGAGCAACGCCTGGACCATGCCGATCAAGGCCCGCATCGACATGTTGGCCACCGGCATCCGCACCCCGGTCGGCGTAAAACTTCTCGGCCGCGACTACGCCGAGCTCGAGCCGGTCGCCCGACAGGTCGAGGCGGCCATCCATTCGGTGCCGGGCACGACCTCGGCCCATGCCGAGCGCGTGACCGGCGGCTACTTCCTCGACATCGTGCCCGATCGCGCTCGCCTGGCGCAGTACGGCGTCATGATCGAGGACGTCCAGCAGGCCGTCGCCAGCGCGTTGGGCGGCGAGGCCGTGACGACCACGGTCGAGGGTCGCGAGCGCTACTCGGTGAATGTCCGCTATGCCCGCGACTTCCGCAGCGATCCGCGTGCCATCGCCGCGGACGTCCTGGTATCGACCATGCGCGGCGGCATGCTGCCGTTGGGACAGCTCGCCGACATCAGGCTCACCCAGGGACCGACGACGATCCGCACCGAGAACGCCCAGCTTGCCGTGTATGTGTATGTCGATTTCCGTGACCGCGACCTTGCCGGTTTCGTTGCCGATGCCCGTCGCGCCGTGCAGGAGAAGGTCGTCTTTCCGCCGGGTACCTATGCCGTGTGGAGCGGTCAGTTCGAGTATCTGGAACGCGCCGAGGCCAAGTTGCGCTTGGTCGTGCCGGCGACGCTGTTGCTGATCTTCGTCCTGCTCTATCTCAACTTCGGGCGGCTTACGGAAACCCTGATCGTGATGCTGTCGCTGCCGTTCGCCCTGGTTGGCGGCCTGTGGCTCGTCTGGTGGATGGGTTTCAACATGAGCGTTGCTGTGGCAGTCGGCTTCATTGCTCTTGCGGGCGTAGCCGCAGAGACCGGGGTGGTCATGCTGATCTATCTCGACCAGGCGCTGGAGGCGCGGCGTGCGCTTTGTGCGGCGGCAGGCCGTGCTTTCACGCGGACCGACCTTCACGCCGCGATCATGGAAGGCGCGGTTGAACGCGTACGGCCGAAGATGATGACCGTGACTGCCATCGTTGCCGGGCTGCTGCCAATCCTGTGGAATGAGGGCACGGGGTCGGAGGTGATGCAACGGATCGCGGTACCGATGGTGGGTGGCATGGCCAGTTCGACGCTGCTGACTTTGCTGGTGATCCCCGCGATCTATGCGCTGGCGAAGGGTTGGAGACTGCGGTCCGAACCTCTTGCAGCTAGCGGACTAAACCTACGCGGCGCCTGACCGTAGGGGCCGTTAGCATTCAGCTTGAAATTGCGGGTCTTCGAACGACCAAACTGGCGACCCCGCACGCGAGACACAGCACGCAACTCGCTATCAAGGCTACGGCGTAGCTACCTGTCCACTCGATGCTCGCGGCA
>DATGZZ010000684.1:0-13690 GCA_035296945.1 Reyranella sp. | reverse complement strand
CAACGGCGTCGGCCTTGCGGCCGGCCTCCTGGGTCATCTTGCGCAGGCGCGCAATCTGCGTCTTGAAGCGCTTCAGGCTGTCGAGCGGATTTGCCGGATTGGTGCCGATCGGATACCAGGCATCGCCCAGCTGGGCGGTGCGGCGCAGTGCCGGACCGCTCTCGCCGCCGACCCAGATCGGCGGATGCGGCTTCTGCACCGGCTTGGGGTCCATCAGGATGTTGTCGAAGCGGACGTACTTGCCCGCGAACTTCGGGTTGGGCTTGGTCCAGAGCTCGATGAACGCCTTGATGTATTCGTCGGTGACCTTGCCGCGCTCCGCGAAATCGGGCGCCTGGATCGCCTCGAATTCCTCCTTCATCCAGCCCGCGCCGATGCCCAGCACCAGGCGACCGCCAGACAGTACGTCGATGGTCGACAGCATCTTGGCAGTCAGTACCGCGGGGCGATGCGGCACTACCATGACCGACGAGACCAGCCGCAGCTTCCTGGTCTTGGCCGCGATGAACGCCATCTCGATCAGCTGCTCGTGCCGTTCGACACGCGAGCCCGCGGGAAATTCCCCAGTGTTGCTGTAGGGGTATTTGGCCTCGATGTCGGTCGGGATCACGACATGGTCGCTGAAGGTGGCGTAGTCGAAGCCCATGGCCTCGCCCTCGACCACCAGCTTCACCAGCTGGTCGGTCGCCGACATTGGCCCGGCGGTCGGCGCATTGAAGCCGAACTGCATAGCTGATCTCCCTTTGGCTGCCCGTCTTGGCTGTCATACTACACGATGCGGCCGGTCCCGATTGCCGCTATCGTCGTGACAACGGGCGTACAGTTAGAGGATGGCCATGTCCGAACTTTCCGAACTGATGGCGGACGCCGCGCGCCTGCGCGACCACGGTCATGGCCGGCTGATCTCCTACTCGCGCAAGGTCTTCATTCCGCTGACCAAGCTCTGCCGCGACGTCTGCCACTACTGCACCTTCGCCGAGACGCCGCACGCCACCCAGCCGGCCTATCTCTCGCCCGACGAGGTCTTGGCCATCGCCCGCGCCGGCAAGGAAGCCGGCTGCACCGAGGCGCTGTTCACCCTGGGCGACAAGCCCGAGCTGCGCTATCGCGCGGCACGCGAGGCGCTGGCCGAACTCGGCTACGAATCGACGATCGCCTACCTCACGGCGATGTGCGCGCTGGTGCTGCGCGAGACAGGCCTGCTGCCGCACGCCAATCCCGGGGTCATGACGCGCGAGGAGATCGCGGCGTTGCGCGAGGTCACCGCCAGCCAGGGCATCATGCTGGAATCGACCAGCGAGCGGCTGTGCGAAAAGGGCGGCGTGCACTACGGCTCGCCCGACAAGCATCCCGCCGTGCGGCTGGAGACCATCCGGCTCGCCGGCGAGCTGAAAGTGCCGTTCACCACCGGCATCCTGATCGGCATCGGCGAGACGCGCGAGGAGCGGCTCGACGCGCTGCGCGCCATCGGCGACCTGCATGCGAAGTACGGCCACATCCAGGAAGTGATCGTCCAGAACTTCCGCGCCAAGTCCGACACCAAGCTCGCCGACGCCGACGAGCCCGACCTCGACGACCTTTTATGGACCATCGCCCAGGCGCGCCTGATCCTGGGGCCCGACATGAACATCCAGGCGCCGCCCAACCTGTCGCCGGGCGTCTATCAGCGGCTGGTCGATGCCGGCCTCAACGACTGGGGTGGCATCTCGCCAGTCACGCCCGACCACGTGAATCCCGAAGCGCCATGGCCCGCGGTCGAGGAGCTGGCGCGCAAGAGCGCCGAGACCGGCAAGGTTCTGGTCAATCGCCTCGCCGTCTATCCGTCCTACGTTCGCCAGCCCGAGATCTGGCTGGCGCCCGAGGTGGCGACGCAGGTGCGGCGCATGAGCGATGCCGGAGGGCTGGCGCGCGAGGACGACTGGGCGCCCGGCAACACCGAGCCACCGCCCGCGCCGCAGGTGCTGCTCAGCGAGGTCGATCCCGAGATCGTGCGCATCGTCGATCGGGCGACCGGCGGCAAGCGCCTCGACCATCCCGAGATCGAGCGGCTGTTCACGGCGCGCGACGCCGACTATCGCCATGTCACCCAGGCGGCCGACGCGCTGCGCCAGGCGGTGAGCGGCGACGTCATCCGCTACGTCGTCAACCGCAACATCAACTACACCAACATCTGCTACTTCCGCTGCCGCTTCTGCGCCTTCTCCAAGGGCCGCACGCACGACGACCTGCGCGGCAAGCCCTACGATCTCGCCCTGGATGAGGTGTCACGGCGCGCTGTCGAGGCGTGGGAGCGTGGCGCCACCGAGGTCTGCCTGCAGGGCGGCATCCATCCCGACTATACCGGCGAGACCTACGAAGCGATCTGCCGCGCCATCAAGCAAGCGGTCCCGGGCATGCACATCCATGCCTTCTCGCCGCTCGAGGTGACGCAGGGGGCAGCGACGCTCGACCGTCCCATCGACACGTTCCTCGCCGGCCTCAAGGAAGCGGGGCTGGGCACGCTGCCCGGCACGGCTGCCGAGATCCTCGACGACGAGGTCCGGGCGATCATCTGCCCGGACAAGATCAACACCGCCGAGTGGCTCGACGTGCAGCGCGCCGCCCACAAGCTCGGCCTGCGTACGACCTCGACCATCATGTACGGCCATGTCGAGACCTCGCTCGCCTGGGCGCGCCACCTCCTGGCGTTGCGCGATCTGCAGGTCGAGACCGGCGGCTTCACCGAGTTCGTGCCGCTGCCTTTCGTGCACATGGAAGCGCCGATGTACCGCCAGGGCCTGGCGCGCCGCGGGCCCACTTTCCGCGAGGCGGTGATCATGCATTCGATCGCCCGCCTGGTGCTGCACCCGGCGATCACCAACATCCAGACCTCGTGGGTGAAGATGGGCCCGGCCGGGGCCGCGATCTGCCTCAACGCCGGCGCCAACGATCTCGGCGGCACGCTGATGAACGAGAGCATCTCGCGCGCCGCCGGCACCCAGCACGGCCAGGAATTCCCGCCCGACGCCATGGAAGCGTTGATCCGCTCCATCGGCCGCACGCCGCAACAGCGCACGACGCTCTATGGTCCGGTCGACGAGGATCGCCGCGCCGCCTCGTTCGTCGCGGCCGACCTGGCGCCGATCGTGCTGACCCCGCCACGCAAGCGGGTGGCGGCGTAAGCCCTCGCTGTCATCCCGAGCGTAGCGAGGGACCTTTAAGGCAGCAGGAAAGGTCCCTCGCTTCGCTCGGGATGACAGTTTTATTGTAGACCGCTGCGTACGCTACTTCTGTTGTTGTTTTGCCAACAACTTCGGCACGCCCATCTCCTCGAGCAGCGCGCGCGTGCGCGTGCCGATGGACTGCGACAGGCCGAGGAACATCGCGAGGTCGGCCGGATGGTCGATGTCCATGGCGATGCCCGGCTGATGGATCACCGTCGGCTCGATGTTGCAGCGCCGCGCCGCATCGAGATGCGGGTAGTAGCTGTTGTCGCCGAAGCGCAACGGCACGGCGTCGGGCGGCGAGCAGATCACGGTGTTGGAGCCCATATGGTCGTGCGCCGGCGAGATGGTGAAGGACGGCCCGGGTAGATGCGCGCCGATGACCAGGCTGATTTCCTGCGAGGTCACGGCAGGAATGTCGGCCGGCAGGGTGAGCATTGCCCCGCGTCCTTCGCTCGCCAGCAGCTTCAGGCCCGCCGTGACACTGCCGGTATGACCGTCGCGCGCACCGTCGGTCACCACGCGCGCACCCAGCCGCTTCGCCAGAGCCGTCGCATGAGCATCGACGGTGACGACCATGACGCCGGCCAGGCCTTTAGTGGCGGTCACGGCCTCCAGCACCTCGTTCATCATCACCTCGATCAGCGCGCGGCGCTGCGCCGGGGTGAGCAGGGGCGCCAGCCGCTGCTTGGCGCCGTCGAGTTCCTTGATGGGCACGACGGCCCAGATGTCGTTGGTGCTCACGAAAGAGAATCCGCAAAGGAGAGAACGGTGCGCGCCAGGGCTTCCTTGTCCGCGACGCTGGTCATCAGGGTTGGCGCGACGTGCACCTTGCCGGGTACGCCCTCGGCATCACCCTGATCGACGATATAGCCGTCCAAAAGGTTGCCGTATCGCTTCGCGACAGATGCGGAGGTCACGGCAAGCCCGAGCTCCTGCATCATCTTGGCGGTCGGTCCCTTGACGGCCTTGCCACCGACGATGGGCGAGATCGCCACGACGGGCGCTCCGCAGCCTTCGATGGCGGCGCACAGGCCCGGAACGGCGAGGATCGGCTCGATGCTGATGAAGGGATTGGACGGGCAGATCACCACGGCGCGCACTCTGCCGCCCAGCGCCTTGATGATGTCGGGCTGTGGTCGCGCCTTGGCGGCACCGTCGAACACCAGCTCGCGCACGACCGGCTTGCATTGTTGGCGCACGAAGTAATCCTGGAAGTCGATCCAGCCCTCGTCGCTTCGCACGCGCGTCGGCACGGGATCATCGCTCATCGGCAGGATGCGCTGGGCGATGCCGAGGCGGCGGGTGATGTCGGCCGTGATCTGCGACAGTGTTTCGCCGGCGCGCAGGCGGCGCGTGCGCTCGACGTGCATCGCGAGGTCGCGGTCGCCCAAGCGGAACCAGTCGGCGCCGCCCACCGAGGCGATGGTCGCCATGAACGACCAGGTCTCGTCGCGCCGGCCCCAGCCCTGCTCGGTGTTGTCGAGGCCGGCCAGCACGTAGGTCAGCGTGTCGATGTCGGGGCAAATCTTCAGGCCGAGATGCTCGAAGTCGTCGCCGGTGTTGGCGACGATCAAAAGCTCGTCGGCCGGCAGCACGCGGCTCAGCCCCAAGGCCAGCTTGGCCCCGCCGACACCGCCGGACAGGGCGACGACCAGTCCCTTGCTCACCGGAACATGTCCTCGGCGGCGGGTCGCACCAGCTCGGAAGCCGGATTGTCGGGCGCCGTCCAGGCGAGGCCGCGCACCAGGATGACGGGCTGCGCCTCGTTGCCCTGGCCCTGTACGAGCGAGGCAGCGGCCGCGATCTCGTCGGCGAAGCCCGAGATGCTGACCTGCAGGGTGCGACCGAACAGGTCGGGATTGCCGCGCAGGTCGAGCAGAGCAGGCAGGCCTGCGGCGCCGATGGCGATGCCCTGGGTGCCGCGCCGCCAGGCGCGGCCGAAGCTGTCGGTGATGATCACGGCGGGGGCAGTGCCCAAAAGCTCGCCGAGGCGCGTGCGTAGCTTTTTGGCGCTGCCGTCGGGATCGGCCGGCAGCAGCAGCGCCCGCTCGACGCCGTCGGTCGGCCCGACATTGGATTGGTCGATGCCGGCATTGGCCATGACGAAGCCAAGCTGGTGCTCGACGATCAGCACGTTGGGACGCGAACGCACCACACGCACCGATTCCGAGAGGATCAGCTCGACCAGCCGCGGATCCTTCTGCACTTCGGCCGCCAGGGCGACGGCGCGCTGCGAGGGCTTCACCTTGGCGAGCTCGACGCTGCGGCCCTCGGCCTTGGAGACGATCTTCTGGGCCAGCGCCAGCACGTCGCCCTTCTGCGGCTTCAGCCCGGCGCGCGAAAATCCCTCGGCGATGAGGGCCGCGAGGTCGTCGCCTGCCTTGATCATCGGCAGGCCGGGGATGGCCAGCAGTTCCAGCTTGGACGTGCTGTTCATCCGAAGCGCTTGCGCAGGCGCGGCAGGACCTCTTTGCCGTAGAGGTCGAGGAAGCGCGCCTGGTCGGGGCCGGGTGCGTGGAAGACGAGATGGTTGAAGCCCAGGCCCACGTAGTAGCCGATCTTCTCGACCTGCTCGTCGGGATCGTTGGACACGATCCAGCGGCTGGCCGCGCGCTCGAGCGGCAAAGCGTCGGCCAGGCGCTGCATCTCGACGGGATCTTCCACCGACGTCTTCTCCTCGGGCGTCAGCGCCAGCGCCGCCCAATGGCGCGTGTCCTGCAGCGCGCGCTCCTTGTCGGTGTCGAACGACACCTTGACCTCGATCATGTGGTCGTAGGGTCGCGCCTTGGGGCCGCCGGCGGCGATGCCCTCGGCGACCTTGGGCAGCAGCGTCTCGGTGTAGAGTTCGCGCTTCTTGCCGCTGGTGCAGATGAAGCCGTCGCCGGTGCGGCCGGCATACTTCGCGACCAGGGCGCCGGCGGCGGCGACATAGATCGGGATCTCGGCATCGGGCCGGTCGTAGATCGTGGCCTTCTCGGTCTTGTAGTACTCGCCCTCGAAGCTGACGCGCTCGCCGCGCCACAGGGTGCGTATGAGGTTCACTGCCTCGCGCAGCCGGGCGAAGCGCTCCTTGAACTCGGGCCACGGCTGGCCGGTCGACGGTACCTCGTTCAGCGATTCGCCGGTGCCGATGCCCAGGATCACGCGGCCGGGGAACATCGAGCCCAAGGTGCCGAAGGCCTGGGCCACGATCGATGGGTGATAGCGGAAGGTCGGCGTGAGCACGCTGGTGCCGATGTCGACCTTCGCGGTGCGGGCGCCCAGCGCCCCCAGCCAGGCCAGCGAGTTGGGCGCATGGCCGTCGATATGCTTCCACGGCTGGAAGTGGTCGCTGACGAATACCGATTCGAACCCGGCCTTCTCGGCGTGAACGGAGAAGTCGAGCAGCTTGCCGGGCGCGAATTGTTCGGCCGACGCCTTGTATCCGAGCTTGAGCACGGTGATGCTTCCTTATGGAAACGGGAGGTCAGGCGAAGTCTTAATGGACCGGCATGCTGCTCACAACCGCCCCATGGTCCTGCCCAAGGTCCTGGTCGTCATGGGGGTTTCGGGCTCGGGCAAGACCACGGTCGGCAAGCTGCTGGCCGAGCGGCTGGGCTGGCACTACCAGGAAGGCGATGCCCTGCATCCGCCGGAGAACGTCGCCAAGATGAGCGCCGGCACACCGCTCAGCGACGCCGATCGCATCCCCTGGCTGCGGCTGATCGCCAAGCGGATCGACGCCTGGCGCAGCAGCGGTGAAGCGGGCGTCGTCACCTGCTCGGCGCTGAAACGCGCCTATCGCGACATCATCATCGGCGATCGGCCCGATGTCGGCCTGGTCCATCTCAAGGGCTCGCGCGAGCTGATCGGCCGGCGCATGGCCGCGCGAAAGGGCCACTTCATGCCGACCGCATTGCTCGACAACCAGTTCGCCACCTTGCAGGAGCCGTCGCCGGAAGAACGGGCGATCAGCGTCGATGTTGGCGGGACGCCGGCCGAGATCGTCGATGAGATCCTGCGGCAGTTGCCGCCGAAATTGAAACTGGAACCCGCGTAGCGGCTCGGCCTGCGACCGAAGTGCGGTGCGCATTGACCATGGTCGGCCGGGAGCGATAGGCTCGCCGCGAAGCAGGCGCCACAAAGTGCGCCGATCTCATAAAAACGTCTGGAGGGAACGACATGTCGATCAAGCGTCGCACAGTCCTCGCCGGCTCAGCCGCCGGCATGGTATCGCTAACATCCGGCCTCGCGGCCCCGGCCATCGCGCAGAACGAGCCGATCCGCATCGGCTACCTGCCGGCGCTGACCGGCCCGTCGTCGTCGACCGGCGTCGGCATCAACCGCGGCACGCAGCTCGCGGTCGAGGAGATCAACAAGGCGGGCGGCATCAAGGGCCGCAAGATCGAGCTTATAAGCCGCGACACGCAGAGCGACCCGACCAAGGCGGTGAACGCCGTGGCCGAGCTCTCGCAGCGCGCCAAGTGCAGCATCATCTGGGGCCCGCTCAACTCGGGCGAGGCGCTGGCGGCGACGCCGCTGATCGCGCGCGACAAGGTGCCGATGCTGCACCCGTGCTGGGTCGACGAACTGATCGACGTCAAGAAATACCCGATGGCCTTCCGCATCGCGCCAACCAACACCCAGGTCGGCAAGGGCGCCAACCACTATGTGGTGGACGTGCTGAAGCTGAAGAAGGTCGCGGTGGTGAGCGACACCACGGGCTATGGCACGGCCTCGGCCAACACCTACGTGCCGATGCTGAAGGCGATGGGTGCGGAGGTGGTCTACACCAACAACGTCGACGCGGCGAACCCCGACCTCAAGCCCGAGCTGCTTCGTATGCAGAGCGCCGGCGCCCAGGCGATCATGCCGTGGAGCGTCAACGCCGGCTTCCTGTCGCGCATCCTGAACACGCGCGGCGCCATGGGCTGGGACGTGCCGGTGGTCGGCCAGACCACGCTGGGCTCGGGCCAGACCAAGGCCCTGCTCGAGAAGCCCGAGAACTGGAACAAGGTCTACTCCAACAACTTCCGCAACTGCTGCTACAAGGACGGCAAGCTGCCGCCGCGCGCCGCCGAGTTCGTCGAGCGGCTGAAGAAGGAAAAGATCGAGTTCGCCGACACGCTGCTCTGGTGGGTGGCGCTCGGCTGGGACGGCGCCACCATGATCGGCGAGACGCTGAAGGCAGCCGGACCGAAGAACGACGACATCGTCGCCTATTGGAACAAGGTGAAGGGCTGGCCGGGCATCTACGGCACCGTCACCTGGACGCCGGAGGAGCATAACGGCTTCCCCGACCAGGAGGTCGTCATGTGCGAGGTCAACTCGCTCCGGGACGGCGCCTTCAACATCGCGCCCGGTTACGCATCTTAATGCGGTCATGGCTGGGAACGCGCCACTCCGTGGCGCTCATTTTCCTCTCCCCCGCTAGGGGGAGAGGCTAGGTGAGGGGAATCGACGTGCGTAACCCCCTCACCCAACCTCTCCCCCTAGCGGGGGAGAGGAGCACCAAGCGCCACGCAGTGGCGCGCTCCCAGCGAGTCTAAGCCCGTGCTCCAATCCATCATCTCCTACGGCCTCGCGGTAGGAGCGGTCTACGCACTGATCGGCATCACGTACAACGTGATGTTCTCGGCGTCGCGTGTGTTCAGCTTCACCGCGGGCATGCTGGGAATGCTGGGTGGTGTGCTGGGCGCGCTCTTCATCAACAAGTGGGGCATGAACGCCGTGCTGGGGTTCGTGCTCGTGCTGGGCTGCGGGGCCGTGCTCGGCCTCGTCACCGAGATCCTGACCGTGCGGCCGGTGCTGAAGAGCATCGAGCAGCATCTCTACGTTCTGTCGACGCTGGCCTTCGCGCTGATGATCCAGCAGGTGACGGCCATCGAGTACGGCACGGAGGCGTACCCCTTCCCGGTGCTGATCCCGATCGACGCGAACTCGATGCTGGGCATCGTCGACCAGAAGTTCTGGCTGCCGGTGCTGGCCTGCATCGTCACCATCGCCGGCCTGGAGTTCCTCTATCGCCGGACGCTGATCGGCCGCGCCTTCCTCGCTATCGCCGAGGACAGCTACGCCGCCCGTGCTCTTGGCCTGCCCGAGACGCGGCTGAGACTCGCGAGCTATGCCCTCGCCGGCATCATCGGCACGCTGGCTGGCTTCACCGGAGCGCAGATGCTGCTCGCCTTCATCGGCAACCAGGCGATCCTGAACTTCTACGGCTTCGTGCCCGTGGCGCTGGGCGGTATGGGCTCCAACCGCGGCGCAGTGATCGGCGGATTGGCGCTCGGCATCTTCCAGCAGGCGGCGAACTTCCTGGTCGGCGGCATCTTCGCCGCGGTCGCGGTGTTCGCCGTGTTCATTGTCGTGCTGCTGCTCAGGCCCGAGGGTCTGGCCGGTTCGGCGGCCGCGAGACGCGTATGAGGATGCCGTGACGGATACCGCCGCCTCGGCGCCGGCACGCGCTGGCGCCACGTCGTGGCTCGGCAAGCTCGAAGGCAAGCTGTCGTGGATCCTGCTCGGGCTCGCGGGTCTCGCTCTACCGTTGCTCGACGACAACTACATCGGCGTCATCGCCCAGCGCGCCTACATCTACTGGATCCTGTCGGCCGGTCTGAACCTGGTCGTGGGCTATGCCGGCCAGATCGCCATCGGCTGGGTGTCGATGCTGACGCTCGGCGCCTACACCACGGCGGCCCTGGCCGCGGGCCGCGTCGGGACGGAGTGGCATCCCTACCTCGCATTGGCCGCGGGCGGCGTCATGGGCGCGGTGTTCGGCGTCATCGTCGGCCTGCCGGCGCTGAGGCTGCGCACCTTCTACTTCGCCATGACGACCTTGGGCTTCGCCACCATCGTCACCCAGGTGGCGCTTGCCTGGAAAGACGTCACCGGCGGCGGCGTCGGCACGCCGGGCCCGACCTTCCCCTGGCCGTTCGAGCCGGGTTGGGGCTTCTACTATTTCTGCTTCATCCTGGCGGCGCTCGCGACCTGGATGACAGCCAACATCGGCTCGAGCCGCTATGGTCGCGCGCTGGTGGCGATCCGTGACACCGAGGTCGCGGCCGAGGCGTCGGGCATCGCCAAGCCCAAACTCCTGATGATGGTCTTCCTGCTGGCCGGCGCCCTGGGCGGCGTGGCCGGCGGTCTGTTCGCCTCGCTGCAGTCGTACATCACGCCCGACGCCTTCACCTTCGAGATGTCGGTGCTGTTCTTCATCGCCATCCTGATCGGCGGCCGCGGCTCGATCCTGGGGCCGGTGCTGGGCACCATCATCCTGACGGCGCTGCCCGAGTTTGCGGCGCCGCTGGTGCAGTGGTCGACGTTCTTGTACGCCGTGCTCCTGCTGGCGATCGTGCTGCTGGTGCCGGGCGGCATCGCCGACATGCTCGATTTCAAGAACCGGCGGCCGCTCACCCAGCATCGCGAGATCGTGCCGCGGACGGAACTCCTGAAGCGCGCGCTCGACCGGACGGACGGCAAGCACAGCATCGTGCTCAAGGACATCGCGCTGCATTTCGGCGGCGTGCGGGCGATCGATGGGCTCGACCTGGAAATCCGCTCGGGCGAGGTCCATGGCCTGATCGGCCCCAACGGCAGTGGCAAGACCACGACGCTGAACGTGATCTCGGGCTACTACAAGCCCAAGACCGGCACGATGAAGCTGGACGGCGCCGACATGCCGTTCGACCAGCCGCATGCCCGCGCCAGCTACCGCATTGCCCGCACGTTCCAGACGCCGCGCATCGTGGGCGCCGCCTCGGTGCTCGAGAACGTCATGATCGGCGGCACGGTGCACGGCCAGGCGACCTTCACCGAGGCGATGCTGTCGCTGCCGCGCAATCGCCGCGACGAGAAGCTGCTGCGCCAGGCGGCGATGCAGGCGCTTGCGACCGTGGGTCTCGAATCGCTGGCCGACGTGCGTGCCGACCGCCTGCAGCACAGCGAGCTGCGCTTCATCGAGATCGCCCGCGCCCTGATGCTGCGGCCGGCTTTCCTGATGCTCGACGAGCCGGCCGCCGGCCTGTCGACCGAGGAGATCAAGCGGCTCGGTGCGCTGATCAAGGCGATCAGCCGCGAGGGCGCTGGCGTGCTGCTGGTCGAGCATCATGCCGACCTGATCTTCGACATCTGCGATCGCGTGACGGTGCTCAATCTCGGCAAGGAGCTGGCCGCCGGCACGCCGGCTGAAATCCGCGCCCACAGGGAGGTGGTCAGTGCCTACCTCGGCGCCTAACGCGATGGTCGAACCATTGCTCAAGATCAGCGGCCTGTCTGCCGGCTACGGCAAGATCGGCGTGCTGAACGGCATCGACCTCACGGTCGGCGCCGGCGAGATCGTGGCCCTGCTCGGCCCCAACGGGGCCGGGAAGAGCACGCTCTTGAAGGCCATCTCCGGCCTGCTGCCGCGCACCGGCACCGTGATCTTCGGCGGCCGGGACATGAGCAAGGCAGGCCCGCGCGAGGCGGTGAATGCCGGACTGGTGCATGTGGTCGAGGGCCACCGCGTCTTCACCCAGCTCAGCGTGCATGACAACATCATGCTGGCGGGCTACGGCATGCGGGGCGCCGAACTCGCGGCGCGCGTCGAGGAGGCGCTGGCATTCTTCCCAGAGATCGCCGAGAAGCGCAACGACCGCGCCGTGACCTTGTCGGGCGGCCAGCAGCAGATGTTGGCGGTGGCGCAGGGCCTGGTGCGCAAGCCGCGTCTGCTGATGCTCGACGAGCCGTCGGCCGGTCTCTCACCGGTGCTGGTCGATCGCGTGCTCGCCGCTGCCGCGCAGTTGCGCGATGCCGGAACCGCCGTGCTGCTGGTCGAGCAGTTGATCGAGAAGGCGCTGAAGCTCGCCGACCGCGTCTACGCGCTGGCGCGCGGCTCGATTGTGCTCGAAGCGCGCACGAACGAGGACGATCTGCCCAATCGCCTCGAGCATGCATATTTCGGACAGGACGTAAGCGCTCCGCTCGCTTCGTAAAACGTCTTCCGGAAGACGGAGAGGTCCGGCAAGCGAACGTTCACACCGGCTGCTATTGACCGGTTTCGAAGCACACCTGATAGTCGCGCTGCCGTTAGTTGAGTCCCAACAACAAGACAAACAAAACGTCGTCGTTCCGGGAGGAGCTCATGATTCGGCAGCTTGCGGGAGCCATGGCTCTCGCCGTCGCCTCGTTCGTCGGCGCGATCGCGCCTGTCCACGCCCAGGACCAGAAAGGCACGCTCGTCTTCGCCGTCGAATCGCTCGGCGCCCAGACGCTCGACCCGATCCTCGAAGGCCGGCCGGGCAACGCCGTTTACCAGGCGATCATGTACGATGCGCTGGTCGGCTTCGATCTCAAGAAGGGCGGTGTCGGTCCGGGCGTCGCTGAACGTTGGGAAATGACGCCCGACGGCTTGACCTGGACCTTCTTCATCCGGCCGGGCCAGACCTTCCACAACGGTGACAAGCTGACGGCGCACGACGTCAAGTTCAGCCTCGAGCGCCAGATGGGGCCGGGCTCGCTCGCCGCCGCCGCCGCGAGCATGAAGCGCACCATCAAGAACATCGAGGTGGTCGACGACCTGACGGTGAAGGTGCACACGACCAGCCCGCAGATCGGCCTGCCCGCCAGCCTGTCGCGCGCCGTGGCACCCGAGGGCGCCATCATGCCCAAGGCGTACATCGAGAAGGTGGGCGAGGAGGAATTCCGCAAGAAGCCGATCGGCAGCGGCCCGTGGAAGTTCGTGCGCAACGTGCCGGGCGATCGTATCGAGTTCACCGCCGTCGCCAATCATTGGCGCGGAACGCCGAGCTTCAAGGACCTGCATGTCCTGCTGGTGCCCGAGGAGAGCACGCGCGTCGCCATGGTGCGCACCGGCGAGGCTGCGATCGCCTCGATCGGGCCGGAGACCATGCTGAGCGCCTCGCGCGCCGGGTTGGAGGTCCTGGCGGTGCCGGGCACCATGCAGGCGATCTTCCAGTTCTGGGGCGCCTACAAGCCCGAGATGAAGGACTCGCCGATCGCCAAGCCGCGCGTACGCCAGGCGCTGTCCCTGGCGATCGATCGCAAGCAGGTGATCGAGCACGTCATGAACGGCAAGGCGCGCGTGCCTTATCCCTTCTCGACCTTCGCCTACACCGACTACTTCAGCGCCGACCGCTGGGAGAAGTGGGCGGCCGAGGCCTATCGCTACGATCCGGCGCTCGCCAAGAAGATGCTGGCCGAAGAGGGCTATCCCAACGGCTTCGAGCTCAAGTTCGCCAACACCGCATTGCCGGGCACGCAATTCATGGTCGATATCGGCACGGCGATTGCCGACATGTGGACCAAGGTCGGCGTCAAGGTGACCCTGAAGCACTACGAATGGGGATCGTTCGCGCCCATGGAGCGTGGCGACCAGGCGCCGCTGATCGGCTGGGCCTCGATGTACCGCACGGCCGGCCGGCCCGACGCGCCGTGGCGCTATGACGGCGCGTTTTCGCCTGAGAGCACGCAGCGCCTGCTGGGCGATAAGGAAAACTGCCAGGAGA
>DATGZZ010000683.1:0-3210 GCA_035296945.1 Reyranella sp. | reverse complement strand
AGCCGGCATGGACGACACGGGCGAGGCCGGTCTCCTTCAGCCCCAGCGACGCCAGGTAGTCGCCCTGGTCCTCGGGCGCGAGCTGGGCCACCTCGGCCTCGATCGCGGCCGAGATCACGACCGACAGCATGCCGCGCTTCTTGGCGTACTCGGCGGCGGCCGCGCTGTGCTTGTTGCCCGAGGCAGCGGAAGCCTCCTCGACGTTCAGCACGTACATCATCGGCTTGGCGGTGATGAGCTGCAGGCGCTGGAAGACAGGCCACTCCTCGTTGGTGAGCGCCGCCTCGCGCGCGGGCTTGCCGTCGCGCAGCGCGTCCAGAGCCTTCTTGACCACAGGCGCCTCGAGCGCCGCTTCCTTGTCGCCGCCCTTGGCCCGCTTCTCCAGGTTGGGCAGGCGCTTTTCGAGGGAGTCGAGGTCGGCCAGCATCAATTCGGTCTCGACGATCTCGGCGTCGCGCACCGGGTCGATGTTGCCCGAAACATGTGTCACGTCACCGTCCTCGAAGCAGCGCAGCACATGGGCGATGGCGTCGACTTCGCGGATGTTGGCCAGGAACTGGTTGCCCAGGCCCTCGCCCTGGGAGGCGCCCTTCACCAGGCCGGCGATATCGACGAACTCGAGCTGGGTGTTGATGATCTTGGCCGAGGTCGCGATCGCCGCGAGCTTGTCGAGCCGCGGATCGGGCACGGCGACGCGACCGACATTGGGTTCGATGGTGCAGAACGGGTAGTTGGCCGCCTGCGCCGCCTGGGTGGCGGTGAGTGCATTGAACAGGGTCGACTTGCCGACATTGGGCAGGCCGACGATTCCACAGTTGAAACCCATCTTACGCTTTCGACTCTTCGATTGGCGGTTTAGGCGGCGGCGCGAGATGCGCCACGCGGCTCATATAGCGTTCGTCGGCCTTGGCGCCACCTTCGGCCAACAACGCCGATTCTTCGGCCAGCGCGCTCAAAACCTTGGGCAGCCAGCCGTCCTTGGGATCGCGCTCGTCGGGCTCGAAATCGCGCAGCACCCAGTGCAGGACGAGGTCCTTGTGGCCGGGATGGCCGATGCCGATACGCACCCGGCGATAGTCCTTGCCGACATGGGCATCGATGTCGCGCAGCCCGTTATGGCCGCCGGCACCGCCGCCCTTCTTCATGCGGATGCGGCCGGGCGCCAGGTCGAGCTCGTCGTGGAACACCACGACGCGATCGAGCGGGATCTTCAGGAAGCGCACGGCTTCGCCCACGGCCTTGCTCGATTCGTTCATGAAGGTCATGGGCTTCAGGATCAGCGTGCGCTCGCCGCCGAGATGGCCTTCGGCCACCTCGCCGTTGAAGCGCGCACGCCACGGCGAGAAGACACGACGGCGGACAATCTCGTCCGCCGCCATGAATCCCACATTGTGCCGGTGCCCCGCATAGCGTGACCCGGGATTGCCGAGCCCGACCAGCAGAAGCATCGAACGTACGGACTAGATGCCCGCCTCTTACTTCTTGGCCGGAGCCGGGGCCTTGCCGCCTGCCGGAGCTGCCGCGCCGGCCGCCGGAGCCGCACCCGCTGCGGGTGCTGCACCTGCCGCCGGGGCCGCACCTGCCGCTGGAGCCGCACCCTCGACTGCCGCCGGAGCCGACGACGCTGCCGCCGCGTCCGCCGCTGCCTGGGCCGCCGCCTCGCGCACCACGGTGGGTGCGGCGATCGAGGCCACGGTGGCGTTCTTGTCGCGGGTCACCACGCGCACGCCCTCGGGGATCGCGAGCGTCGAGAGATGGACCGAGTGGCCGATCTCAAGGCCGGTCAGGTCGACCTCGAAGTACTCGGGGATGGTGGCGGGCTTGGTGCGTACGGTGATCTCGTGCAGCACCACGTTCAGCACGCCGCCGCGCTTGATGCCGGGCGACGCCGCTTCGTTCCTGAAGTGGACCGGCACCTGCACGGTGATGATCGAGTCGGGTCCGACTCGCAGGAAGTCGAGATGCAGAGGCTTGTCCGTCACCGGATCGACCTGCACGTCGCGCGGTAGGACATCGTAGCCCGTCCCGTCGACGTCGATCTTGAGCTGGTGATTGAAGAAGCCCTCCTTGTGCAGCTCGCGCTCGACCGATTTCGGCTCGACCGCGATCATCAGGGGGGGCTGCTTGTCGCCGTAGATCACGGCGGGAATCAGTCCATCGCGACGGCTGGAACGGGCGCCCCCTTTGCCGGCCCGGTCCCGCTTCTTCGCGATGACCTTTGACGTCTCTGCCATTTCAACTTCTCCTAAGGTTTGCTGTCTCTCTCTCACTCACGGCGTGGCCTCCAGGGGTGCCCATCGCCGGATCTCCAAAACTCCTAATCGAAGAGACTCGAAACCGAGGTCTCCTCCGAAATCCGCTTGATCGCCTCGGCCATCAAGGTGGCGATGCTGAGGGGCCGTACGTTGGGCGACACACGCACCGCTTCGGTCGGCTGGATCGAATCGGTGATCACCATCTTCTCCATCGGCGAGGCCGCGACGCGGGCGACCGCGCCGCCCGACAGCACGCCGTGCGTGACATAGGCCGACACCGACTTGGCGCCCTGGTCCATCAGGGCGACGGCGGCGTTGCACAGCGTGCCGGCCGAGTCGACGATGTCGTCGATCAGGATGCAGTCGCGGTTCTTGACGTCGCCGATGACGTTCATGACCTCGCTGACGCCGGCCTGTTCGCGGCGCTTATCGATGATGGCGAGATCGGCGTCAATCCGCTTGGCGACGGCGCGTGCGCGCACCACGCCGCCGACGTCAGGCGACACCACGGTGAGCTCGCGGTTGCTGAGCGTGTCCTTGATGTCCTTGCCGAACAGCGGGCCGGCGAACAGGTTGTCGACCGGGATGTCGAAGAAGCCCTGGATCTGCGCGGCATGCAGGTCGAGCGTGAGCACGCGGCTGGCGCCGGCATGGGTGAGCAGATTGGCCACCAGCTTGGCCGAGATCGGCGTGCGCGGGCCGGTGCGGCGGTCCTGGCGGGCGTAGCCGAAGTAGGGCATCACCGCGGTGATGCGGCGCGCCGAGCTGCGGCGCAGCGCATCGATGGTGATCAGGAGCTCCATCAGGTGGTCGTTGGCCGGGAAGCTCGTCGATTGCAGGACGAACATGTCCTCGCCGCGCACGTTCTCCAGGATCTCGACGAAGATCTCCATGTCGGAGAAGCGCCGGATGCTGGCGTTGGTGAGCGGCAGGTTGAGGTAAGCCGCTATCGCCT
>DATGZZ010000682.1:0-5007 GCA_035296945.1 Reyranella sp. | reverse complement strand
GGCGCTGATGTCTCGCGCCTGCCGCCCTACGAACGGGCGCGCCGCGGCGTTGCCATGGTGCCGCAGGGTCGCGAGATCTTCCCGCTGCTGACGGTGAAGGAGAACCTCGAGACCGGCTTCGCGCCGGTCAGCCGCGACCACAAGAAGGTGCCGGACGAGGTGTTCGAGCTCTTCCCCGTGCTGCAGTCGATGCTGCGGCGGCGTGGCGGCGACCTGTCGGGCGGCCAGCAGCAGCAGCTCGCGATCGGCCGGGCTCTCACCATGCGGCCCAAGCTCCTGGTGCTCGACGAGCCGACCGAAGGCATCCAGCCGTCGGTCATCAAGGACATCGGCCGCGCCATCGTCTTCCTGCGCCAGCGCGGCGACATGGCGATCCTGCTGGTCGAGCAGTATCTCGACTTCGCCCATGAGCTCGCCGACGACTTCGCCGTGATGGACCGCGGCGAGATCGTGATGGCAGGAACGCGCGAGACCTTCGATACCGAGGCGGTGCGCCGTCACATGACGGTCTGAGCGCCGCGCACCAGTTTGCCCGGCCGCTCTCCGGTCAGCTCGTCGTTCTGCACCGTTTCGACGCCGGCATTGAAGGTGTGCCGGTAGCCCGAGGCGCGCTGGATCAGGCGCCGTCCGCCGGCCGGCAGGTCGTAGACCACCTCGGGCCGCTTCAGAGTGAGCGCGTCGAAGTCGATGACGTTGATATCGGCCTTGTGCCCGGGCGCCAGCAGGCCGCGATCGCTCAGGCCGTAGGCCGCGGCCGTGCCGCGCGTCTGCTTGGCCACGAGGAACTCAAGCGGCAGCCGCGGTCCGCGCGAGCGGTCACGGCCCCACAACGTCAGCAGCGAAGTGGGCGAGGACGCATCGCAGATCACGCCGACATGCGCGCCGCCGTCGGCCACGCCCAGCACCGTCGCTGAGTCGGTGATCATCTCGTGCACCACGTCGAGGCTGCCATAGGCGTAGTTCTCGAACGGCAGCATCAGCAGGCCCTTGCCATCGCGCGACATCAGCTCGTCGAGTGCCACTGCTTGCGGCGTGCGGCCGCGGCACTTGGCGATGGCGGCAATCGAGTTGTCGGCGTCGGGTTCGTAGTCGGGCTTGTCGCCCACCGGGAACATCTTGTGGAATGACCCGGCCATGAACGCACGAGAGTCGGTCGGTTCCTCGGCGAGCCGGCGACGCAGATCGGCATCGGCCACCAGGCGCTGATGGCGCTCGGCCGGCGACAGCTTGTGCATCTCGAGCCAGGCGGGATGCGCGGCGAACGGATGCGCCGTCGTCTCCAGCCCCATGATGACGCCGATCGGCCGCGAGCCGACCTGCGCGTTGGCGAGCCGCCCGGCCTGGCGCACGCCGTGGATCTGGTCGAGCGTCTCGCGCCACAGCTTGGGCTGCGCATCGATCTGCACCAACAGGCAGGACAGCGGCCGGCCGGCAAGGGCTGACGCCGCTTCCAGTGCCTCGAACTCGCCCGGCCCGAAGTCTGAATTGACCTGCAGCACGCCGCGGCCCGCGCGCTTCATGCCGGCCGCGATGCCCAAAAGCTCGGCCTCGCGGGCGCTGAGCGAGGGCGTGAAGCGGCCGTCCTTGGCCTTGTGCTTGGTGGTGCGCGACGTCGTGAAGCCCATGGCGCCGGCGCGCAGCGCCTCCTCGGTGAGGCGCGCCATCTCCTCGATCTCGCGCTCGCTCGGCACCTCGGCATGGTCGGCGCCGCGATCGCCCATGACGTAGAAGCGCAGGGCGCCGTGCGGCAATTGGGCTGCGACATCGACGGCGCGTGCCAACGAGGCCAGCATATCGAGATAATCGGCGAAGGATTCCCAGTCGAACTTGACCCCTTCGTTCAGCACCGTGCCGGGAATGTCCTCGACGCCTTCCATCAGGTTGATCAGGTAGGGCGACTTGCCCGGCCGCACCGGCGCGAAGCCGACGCCGCAATTGCCGAACACCGTGGTCGTCACGCCATGCCAGGAGGAGGGCGTGACGAACGGGTCCCAGGTCGCCTGGCCGTCATAGTGGGTGTGGATGTCGACGAAACCGGGCGTGACCAACAGGCCCGCCGCATCGATCTCGCGCCGGGCCTTGCCCAGCTTGGGGCCGACGGCGGCGATCGTGCCGTCCTGGACGGCGACATCGGCCACGCGACGTGGCGCGCCGGTGCCGTCGAAGACGGTTCCGTTTCGGATGACGAGGTCAAACATGGCCCGAGGATAGGCCGCGGCCCGCCGGCCGGTCTATGTTCACAGCCCAAACAAGCCATCGCGTCCGGGGGACCGACCTTTGCAGAAACCGCTTCTCTTCTCGCCGCTGAAGCTGCGCGGCGTCACCGCGCCCAACCGTTGCGTCGTCTCGCCCATGGTGCAGTACCGCGCCACCGACGGGCAGGTGAACGACTACCATCTGGTCCATCTCGGCAAGTTCGCCCTGGGAAAGTTCGGCATCGTCTTCACCGAGAACTGCGCCATCGAGCCGCGCGGACGGGTCACGCAAGGCGATCTCGGGATGTGGGACGACGGCCAGATCGAAGGCCACAGGCGTCTGGTGCGCTTCCTCAAGCAGGAAGGCGCGCTCGCCGCCACCCAGATCACCCATTCCGGCCGCAAGGGCAGCACGCCGCGCTCGTTCGACAAGCCGGGACAGCTCGGACCCGACGGCGCGGGCTGGCAGAAGTGGCAGGTGGTCGGTCCCTCCGAGCTGCCGGCCGACAAGGGCTGGATGATCCCCCGTCAGCTCGAGGCATCCGACATCGACGACCTGATCCGGAAATTCGGCGAGGCGGCCAAGCGTGCCGACGCCGCGGGCTATGACGTGATCGAGATCCACGGCGCGCACGGCTATCTCCTGGCGCAGTTCCTCTCGCCGATCAGCAACAAGCGCAACGACCAGTATGGCGGCGACCGTGCCGGCCGCATGCGCTTCCCGCTCGCTGCGGCGCGCGCCGTGCGCGAGAGCTGGCCCCAGCACAAGCCGATGTTCATCCGCGTCTCCAGCGTCGACGGCGCCGGTGGTTGGGAAGTCGAGGACACCGTCGTGTTCGCCAAGGCGCTGAAGGAGCTGGGTGTCGACGTGATCGACTGCTCCTCGGGCGGCCTCACCGGCCTGTCGACGGCGCTGCCGGTGAAGCGCTCACTGGGTTTCCAGGTGCCGTTCGCCGCGGCGGTGAAACGCGAGGCCGGCATCTCGACCATGGCGGTCGGGCTGATCCTCGACGGGCCGCAGGCGGAAGCGATCCTGCAGGCGGGCGACGCCGACCTGATCGCGATCGGCCGCCAGGCGCTCTACGACCCCTTCTGGGCCGTGCACGCGGCGCAGGAGCTGGGCTGCGACAGCGACTTCGAGATGTGGACGCCCGAATACGGCTGGTGGCTCGACAAGCGCAAGAACAACCTCGTCGGTTTGAAGAAGTAGGACACGGGGAAACGCAAGATGACTGGCATTCTGGCCGGCCTTCGCATCGTCGAAGGCTCGGCGTTCATTGCCGCGCCTCTGGGCGGCATGACGCTGGCGCAGCTCGGCGCCGACGTGATCCGGTTCGACGACGTCAAGGGCGGGCTCGACAGCGACCGCTGGCCCATCACCAAGGACGGCCAATCGATCTATTGGGCCGGCCTCAACAAGGGCAAGCGCTCGATCGCCGTCGACCTGCGCAACCCGCGCGGCCGCGAGCTTCTGACCGCGCTGATCGCCGCGCCGGGCGAGGGCGCCGGCATCTTCACCACCAACATGCCGGCGCGCGGCTGGCTCTCCTACGAGGAGCTGTCGAAGAAGCGCGTCGACCTGATTGCCCTCAACATCGTCGGCGCGCGCGACGGCAGCGCCCATGTCGACTACACGGTGAATGCCATCACCGGCTTCCCCATGGTCACCGGGCCCGTCGGCCATGACGGACCGGTGAACGCCGTGGCGCCGCCGTGGGACCTTGCGACGGCCTACGCCGGCGCGTTGGCGATCGTCGCCGCCGAGCGCCATCGCCGGCTGACGGGGCAGGGGCAGCGGATCGTGCTGCCGTTACAGGACATGGCGTTGGCCGCCACCTCGGCGCTGGGTTACATCGGCGAGGCCGCCGTCAACCGGGTCGACCGCCCGCGTTTCGGCAACGAGATCTTCGGCACCTTCGGCCGCGATTTCAGAACCAAGGACGGCCGCTTCGTCATGATCTGCATCTTCTCCGACCGCCACGTCGATGCGCTGGCCGAAGCCGGCGGCTTCGCCGAGGCCTTCAGGAAGATCGGGGTCGATCTCAAGACCGATGCGGGTCGCTGGGCGGCACGCGCCGAGCTCTGCGCCATCATCGAGCCCTGGGTGGCGTCCCAGAGTGCAGCCGACGTCAGCGCAGCGCTGAAGAAGGCCGGCGCCTTATGGGCGCCCTACCAGACTTTCCGCGAACTCGCGGCCGACAAGGCCAACGTGCTCGACAATCCGATGTTCACCGTGCTGGAGCAGCCTGGCATCGGCCGCTATCCGGTGGCCGCCACGCCCTTCCAGTTCGGCGCCTTCGACCGCCAGCCGCCGCGCGTTGCGCCGACGCTGGGCCAGCATACGGATGAAATCCTGTCTGGTATCCTGGGGCTTTCCGATCGCGAGATCGGCAAGCTGCGCGACGACAAGGTCGTTGGTGGTCCAAGGTAAGATCCTCACCGCGTGCTCGTCCTGCGACGGGCTCGACTGCATCGTCGTTAGTTGGGCGGTCGCTGCGGATACCGCCCGTAGCTCGGCTCGCAATGCACCGTATGCCAGGGGCCATAGTGCCGGCAGACGCCGCCGTTCGGGCCTTCCCACCAGTCGATGAACAGGGTGCCGGGCCCACTGGTTTTGGGGATGTCGCCATAGAGCAGCCGGGCGTCATAGGTCAGCGTGTCGCCGGCCAGCTTGGGGTCGGTCAGCTCGACGATCGTGTTCTGCTCCTTGCCGTCCACCAGCATGGAAAGGTTGGCGTTGGGCGGATCTTTTTCGAAATTGCGCTGGCCCTTGTTCCACTCGTCGATCACGGCCTGGGTCGCAATGTTGGCC
>DATGZZ010000681.1:0-5792 GCA_035296945.1 Reyranella sp. | reverse complement strand
GAGGGCGGAGCGGAATTCCCCGGCATGGGTGGCGCACCGTGGTTCGACAAGGTGCCGCTCAAGACAACCGGCTGGGACGCCGCGCGCTTCGCCAAGGCGGGTTTCCGCGCCGTGCCGGGCTCGGTGGTGCGCCGCGGCTCCTATATCGCGCCGTCGGTCGTGCTGATGCCGTCGTTCGTCAATCTCGGCGCCTACGTCGATACAAGCACCATGGTCGACACCTGGGCCACCGTCGGCTCGTGCGCCCAGATCGGCAAGAACTGCCATCTGTCGGGCGGCGTCGGCATCGGCGGCGTGCTCGAGCCCTTGCAGGCCAACCCGGTGATCATCGAGGACAACTGCTTCATCGGTGCGCGCTCGGAAGTCGTCGAGGGCGTGATCGTCGGCACCGGCGCGGTGCTGTCGATGGGCGTGTTCATCTCGGCCACCACCAAAGTGGTCGACCGCGCCACCGGCCAGATCCATGTCGGCAAGGTGCCGGCTTATTCGGTCGTGGTGCCCGGCAACATCGGCGGCGGCCCCGACCGGCCCTCGACCTACTGCGCGGTGATCGTGAAGACGGTCGACGAGCGCACGCGCTCCAAGACGTCCATCAACGAGCTGTTGCGCGACTGACGCGATGATCGGCCAGGCGCTCCCCGAGCGGTTGCTCTGGCGCGGTGATAGCCTGTCCGGCGAGGCCGGCCGCGTGGCCCTGCCGGCCGACGTGGAGAAGGAGCTCGACCGGCTCGTAGCGGCGCTCGACCGCGATCCCCTGCCGCTGCTGTTGCTGCGGCCCGACGATTTCGGTCTCGACGCTTCGCGCGCCTTCATGCGCAAGGTCAAGCGCACCATCGATGACGGGCCGGGCTTCGCCATTGTCGACCGCCTGCCGGTCGAGCGCTGGCCTGCAGACGGTGCGCGCGCGGTGTGGTGGCTGCTGGCCTCGCTGGTGGCGCGGCCGGTGGCGCAGAAGTGGGACGGCACCTCGATCTACGACGTCACCGATCTTGGCCGCCCGCCCGGTAACGGCGTGCGGCCCGACGTCACCAACGCCGAGCAGAACTTCCATACCGACAACAGCTACAACCACGTGCCGCCGCACTATGTCGGCCTGATGTGCCTGCG
The DNA here is from genome assembly GCA_035296945.1 of Reyranella sp. GTDB lineage: Bacteria > Pseudomonadota > Alphaproteobacteria > Reyranellales > Reyranellaceae > Reyranella. The sequence goes on along the minus strand of DATGZZ010000681.1, from coordinate 4,685 downwards.
CACGGCGATGGAAGGCGGGGAGAGCGGCATCGTGAGCTTCGCCACGGCGCACGAGGAGATGCGCAAGCGTCATCCCGACCTGCTGCCGCGCCTCTACCAGCCGTTCTACTTCGATCGCCAGCGCGAGCATGCGCCGGATGACGTCATGACGACCCATCATCCCATGTTCGAGGACAAGGACGGCCGGCTGGTCGCCCGCCTGTCGCACTTCCAGGTGAAGAACGGCCAGAAGCTCGCCGGCGTGCCGCTCGACGCGCAGGGCGCCGCGGCACTGCAGGCCTTCGAGGCCATCCTGAACGAGCCCGGCATGTCGGCCCGCTTCCAGTTCCAGCCGGGCCAGATGCAGCTCATCGACAACCGCGCACTTGGCCACAAGCGCACGGCGTTCCGCGACTGGCCCGAGCCCCAGCGCAAGCGCCTGCTGGTGCGGCTGTGGCTGCGCGATCCGGGGAGCCGGGCCTACAACGGATAGAACTTCCTCCCCTTCGCGGAGCCCGACACCTCCCCAGCTTCGCTGGGGAGGAAGCGCTAAGCGACGTGTCGCTTGAACTCGGCCTGCTTCTTCAGGTGGGCGCCTTCCTTGGCCAGGATCTTGGACGTGCGCTCCGGCGCGAAGCCAAGCTCGACGAAGGCCGGCCCGACATTGGCGACCTCGCTGTAGTCGGCGATCTTGCCGCCTACGAGCTTCATCATCGACACGCCCTCGAAGCCCACGCGCTTGCCGTTGGCCTCGGGCAGCAGCGAGACGTAGCTGAAGGTGTAGTAGGCGTAGAGCATCTTCCCGTCGCTCACCGGACGATGCATGTCCCAGCGGAAGTCGCGGGCGGTGCGGTGGAACCAGTCGTCGATCATCTCGGCGATCTTCTGGCGGCCCTTGAAATCGCCATAGAACACGTCGTGGTAGACGCCGTCCTCGGTGAACAGGCTGGCAAAAGCCTTGCCGTCGCGACGCTCGACGGCCGAGCAGAATTCTTTCAGTAGGGCTGTCACGTCCATGATTAGTCCTCCCGATAGGGCCACAATCATGACTAAACTGCAGATTGCGGCAAGGAGGCCTGAAGATGAGTTTCTGGATTGTCGTCGGTGTTCTCGTGGTGATCGCGCTCTGGGCGATCGCCGTCTACAACGGCCTCGTCAGCGGCCGCAACCAGGCGCAGACCGCGTGGAGCCAGATCGACGTCCAGCTCAAGCGCCGGCATGACCTGATCCCCAACCTGGTCCAGGTCGTGAAGGACGCCATGGGCTACGAGCAGGAGACGCTCACCAAGGTCGTCCAGGCGCGCAATGCCGCTGTCGCCGCCAGTGGCAGTCCCGCACAGGCTGGGCCGGCCGAGGCGTTGCTGAGCCAAGCGACACGCGGGCTTTTCGCGCTGGTTGAGAGCTATCCGCAGCTCAAGGCCAACGACAACGTGAAGCAGCTGCAGGAAGAGCTGACCACGACCGAGAACAAGATCGCTTTCGCGCGCCAGTTCTACAACGACTCGGTCAACGCCTATAACAACAAGCGGCAAAGCTTCCCGGCGGTGCTGGCGGCGGCGTCGCTGGGCTTTGGGCCCATGGACCTCTTCAGCATGCCCGAAACCGAGCGCGAGGTGCCCAAGGTCGCGCTGCGCTGATCCATGGCCGCCACCACCGACTTCGTCGGCGCCCAGCAGGTCAACCGGCGCAACACGATGGTGCTGCTGGCCGCGCTGACGGCGCTGGCCGCGCTGCTCGGCTACATGATCGGCTGGGTGCTGGAAACCGAGTCGTCGGACACCGTGCCGCTCTTGAGCAAGGGCGGCGTGGCCGTGGCCGCGCTGATGGCCGCCGTGAGCGTCGGCTGGAGCACCATCTCGCTCGCCTTCGGCGACAAGATGGTCTTGGCCATGGCCAACGCCAAAGAGATCGACAAGGCCGACGCACCACAGCTCTACAACGTGGTCGAGGAGATGGCGATCGCCGCCGGCGTGCCGATGCCCAAGGTCATGGTGCTGGAGACCGATGCACTGAACGCCTTCGCCACCGGCAACAAGCCGGCCAACGGCACCATCGCTGTCACGCGCGGTCTCCTGAACAGCCTCAATCGCGACGAGCTGCAGGGCGTGGTGGCGCACGAGATGTCCCACCTCGCCAACCTCGATACGCGCTACATGGTGGTGGTCGGCGTCACGGTCGGCCTGATCGCGCTGGTTTGCGACATGCTGCTGCGCAGCCTGGCCTGGGGCCGCGGCAACCGCAGCTCGAGCAGCGACAAGAAGGGCGGCGGTGCTGCGATCCTCATCATCCTGCTGATCGTCGTCGCCATCCTGGCGCCGATCGCCGCCAAGTTCGTGCAGATGGCGGTATCGCGCCAGCGCGAGTATCTTGCCGACGCCACGTCGGTGCAGTTCACGCGCAATCCCAATGGGCTGATCTCGGCGCTGGGCAAGCTCGCCGAGAAGGCCGAGCCCTTTCCCGGAGTGAGCCGTGCCACGCAGCATCTCTTCATCGTCAACCCGGTGCAGACCTTCACGGCCAAAAGCTCGGCGCTGCTGGCCACGCATCCCGACATTGCCGATCGCGTCGCTCGCCTGCGCAATCTGGGCGCTTAGTCTTCCGGCCGCTGCCTTCGACCTGCAGGGCCATCGCGGCGCGCGCGGCCTGGCGCCTGAGAACACGCTGGCCGGCTTTCGCGTCGCTCTCGATCTCGGCGTCACGACGCTCGAGACCGACCTTGCCGTTACCAAGGACGAGGTCGTGGTGATCAGCCACGATCCCCTGCTCAATCCCGACCTGACGCGGCTCGATGGGCAATGGATCGCCACCGCCGGGCCGGTCATCCGCACGCTCACCCTGGCCGACCTCAAGCGCTACGACATCGGCCGGCTCAATCCGGCAGCCAAGTACACCCAGCAATATCCCGAGCAGAAGCCGGTCGACGGCGAGCGTTTCCCGACCATCGAAGAGTTCTTCGCCATGGCCGGACCGGACGTGCGCTTCAACATCGAGATCAAGACCAACCCGACCAAGCCCGACCTCACCCTTGATCCCGAGCGCTTCGCCGGGCTCACCGTCGAGGCGATCCGTAAGGCCAAGGCCGGCGCGCGCAGCACCATCCAGTCGTTCGACTGGCGCGGCCTGCTCGCCGCGCGCCGGCTGGCACCCGAGATCGCCACCGGGTGCCTGTCGATCGAAAGCAACAACTTCGACACGGTCGGCCGGGCAAGCGCCCAGCCGTCGCCCTGGCTCGGCGGGCTCGACCTCAAGGCCCATGACGGCTCGGTGCCGAAGCTCGCCAAAGCGGCAGGGTGCGTCGTGTGGTCGCCGTTCTGGCGCAACGTCACGGCCGAGAATGTGAAGGAAGCCCAGACACTTGGCCTAAAGGTTGTCCCATGGACGGTGAACAATCCGACCGACATGGCTCAGCTCATCGATCTCGGCGTCGATGGCCTGATCACCGACTATCCCGACCGGGCGAAGCCCGTTCTTGCGACCAAAGGGCGGAAAAGTCGCTAGACGGTTGACTCCTCGGGATCTGTGTTCTGTATACAGAACATGCGACCATTCCTGCCCGAACCCGATCTCAGCGAACGTGTCCACGACGCCGTTCTGAACGCCATCTGCTCCGGTGAACTGAAATCCGGCGCCCGCATCACCCAGGAGGAGCTGGCCAACCAGTTCGGCGTCAGCCGCCAGCCGGTTTTGCAGGCCATGATGCTGCTGCGCCGTGAGGGCTTTCTGATCGACGCCGGCCGCAAGGGCGTGTGCGTGGCACCGCTCGACGTCCAGTCGGCGCGCAATCTCTACGTCGTGCGCGGTGCGCTGGACGGCGCGGCGGCGCGGCTGGCGGCGGCCAACTACACGCCGCACCTGGTGCAGCGTGGCCGCAGCCTGCTCGAGGTCGGCCGGCGCGCCGTGGCGACCGGTCATGTGCCGTCGGTCATCGAGGCCGACATCGATTTCCATCTCTTCATCTACGAGGCATCGGGCAATCCGCTGATCGGCGAGACCGCCCAGCCGCACTGGCAGCATCTGCGCCGCGTCATGGCCGCGGCGCTCAGCGAAGGCGACCTGCGCGTCAGCGTGTGGGACGAGCACGAGGGCATCCTGCGCGCGCTCGAGGCTGGCCAAGTCGCAGAGGCCGAGGAACTCTGCCGCGGCCACGCCGAGCAGATGGCCGATATCCTCACCGGACGCCTGAAAGCCGTGATCTCCCGCGCGGCCTGATCGCCGCGCCACTACCAGCCAGGAGGAACGCCATGAAGCTCACTTCTGAGCAACTGAAGCGCTTCGACGAGCAGGGCTACCTGTTCTTTCCCAACTATTTCTCGGCCGAGGAGACGGCGATCCTCAAGGCCTCGGTGCCCGAGGTCTTCGCCCAGCGCCGCGAGGAGAACGTGCGCGAGAAGACCGGTGACGTGGTGCGCACCGCCTTCGCCGTCCACACCTATCATCCGGTGTTCGAGGCGCTGATCCATCATCCGCACTTCGTCGAGCCGGCCGAGCAGCTCCTGAAGGACAAGACCTACATCCACCAGTTCAAGATCAACGGAAAGGCCGCCTTCGACGGCGACGTCTGGCAGTGGCACCAGGACTACGGCACCTGGAAGGCCGACGACGACATGCCCGAGGCGCGGGCCATGAACCTCGCGGTGTTCATGGACGACGTGAACGAGTTCAACGGCCCGCTGTGGTTCATCCCGCGCAGCCACAAGAGGGGCGCG
>DATGZZ010000680.1:0-6987 GCA_035296945.1 Reyranella sp. | reverse complement strand
CGGCCAGCTGCGCCATCTCGAGGTAGCGCGCGCCATCGCCACGCGCGCCGATCTCCTGCTGGCCGACGAACCCTGCGCCGGCCTCAATCCCACCGAGACGGCGGCCATGATCGACGTGCTGCGCCGCATCCGCACCAGCGGCGTCACCGTCGTGCTGGTCGAGCACGACATGCCGTCGGTCATGGAAGTGTCGGACCGCGTCCTGGTGCTCGATGCCGGCCGCCTGATCGCCGACGGCGCGCCGGCCGAGGTGTCGAAGAACCCGCAGGTGATCGCGGCGTATCTCGGGACACCCGATTAGGCAGGCGGTACTCTCGAGCGGATAGACCCACGGGCTGTGGTAGGAGGTCGCCAATGGTCGAACAGACGATTCGTTTCGATGACGGTGCCGCCTATGAGCAGATGATGGGGATCTGGAGCCGATCCGCCGGCGAGGTCTTCCTCGATTGGCTGGCGCCGTCTTCGGGTCTGCGATGGATCGACGTCGGCTGCGGCAACGGGGCTTTCACGCAGCTATTGGTCGAACGCTGCGCTCCAGTGGAGGTTCAGGGCATTGACCCGTCCGAAGGGCAGCTCGCCTTTGCCCGCGCACGATCGACCTCGCGCGTGACTGAGTTTCGCCAGGGCGATGCCATGACGCTTCCGTTTCCTGCTGATCGGTTCGACGCAGCCGTCATGGCGTTGGTCCTCGTCTTCGTTCCCGATCCGGCCAAAGGCGTCGCGGAGATGGTTCGGGTCGTCCGGCCGGGCGGCACGGTCGCGACCTACATGTGGGACATGCTGGGTGGCGGCTTTCCGCTGGATCCGGTCCTACTCGAAATGCGCGCCATGGGCCTAACGCCACTACGCCCACCGCAGATGGACGCATCCCGAATGGAAGCCCTGCGAGGCTTGTGGACAGGGGCCGGACTCGAGGCTGCGGAGACACGGGAGATCACGGTGCACCGGACCTTCACGGATTTCGACGACTTCTGGAAGACCATGCTCAAGTCCCCCGCGATCGCTCCGGTTGTCGCCGCGATGGCATCCGCAGACAACGAGGCACTCAAGAGTCGGGTGCGCGCCGCCCTACCCGCAGATGCCGAAGGAAGGATCACCTACGGCGCACGCGCGCATGCGATCAAGGGCTACCTGCCGAAGTAGCGCCGTTGGGTTGTTTATCGACCGAGAAACGCCTTCTGGACGTAAGAGTCGGCTAGAAGCTCCTGGCCGGTGCCGGACAGCACGACCGCGCCCTTTTCCAGCACATAGCCGCGATGGGCGATGCGCAGCGACTGGTGCAGGTTCTGCTCGACCAGCAGCACGCCGATGCCGCTCTTGTTCACCGCTTCGATCAGCCGGAACACTTCCTGGGTGACGATGGGCATCAGGCCGAGCGACGGCTCGTCGAGGATGATCAGTCGCGGCTCGGCCATCAGGCCGCGGGCGATCGCCAGCATCTGCTGCTCGCCGCCGCTCATCGAGCCCGCGAGCTGATTGCGCCGCTCGGCCAGCCGCGGGAACAGGGTGAAGGCCTTTTCGACCAGGGCCGCGACCTCGCCGCGCTGCTTGATGTGCGCGCCGAGCTGCAGGTTCTCCATCACCGTCATCTGCGGAAAGACCAGCCTGCCTTCCGGCACCAAGGTGATGCCGCGGCGCACCACGACGTGGCTCGGCGAGCCGGTCAGCATCTCGCCGGCGAAGCGGATGTCGCCCTTCTGGGGCGTCAGTACGCCCGCGATCATGCGCACCGTGGTCGACTTGCCGGCGCCATTGGCGCCCAGCAGCGCCACGATCTCGCCGGGCTGGACGGAGAGCGACACGTCGCGCACGGCCGCCGCACCGTCATAGGCGAAGGCGAGCTTGGAGACGTCGAGCAGGCTCTCGTTCATGCCGATACCGGCTGGCGATAGGCGTAGTTCTTGTCCAGCCGCTCGAGCAGATAGTCGCCGTAGCGCACCGAAGGCCATTTCGCCGGATGGCCGGCACTCTGGCAGGTCGGCAGCACCTCGATCGTGCTGTCCATCGACATGTCGAAGAAGTAGGGGCAGGAGTATCGATCGCCACCCGACAGGTTTTTCACGCGGTGCGGCGTCGACTGCCAGCGGCCGTTGGTCCAGCGCGACAGCATGTCGGCGACATTGACTACCCAGGTCCCGGGGAGCGGCGGCGCCGCCAGCCAGGTGCCGTCGCTGCGCCGCACTTCCAGGCCGCCCTGGCTGTCCTGGCAGAGAACGGTGACGAAGCCGTAGTCGGTGTGCGGTGCCGAGCCGAAGGCATCGTCGGCCGCGTCCTTGGCGTGCGGCGGATAGTGCAGCAGCCGCAGGAAGGTCGTCGGCTGCTCGAAGAAGGGCAGGAACCAGTCGCGCGGCAGGCCGAGCGCCAGGGCCAGCGGCCGCAGCAGGCGCAGGCAGAAATCATGCATGGCCTTCTCGTAAGCGACGACCGCCTCGCGAAAGCCCGGCAGGTCGGGCCACAGGTTGGGTCCGTCGAGCGGCCGGCCATAGCGCGGATCGTCCGGCGAAACCTCGTGCATCAGCATGAACGATTCCGAATCGTTCGGCTTGGTCACCTTGGCGACGCTCGAGGTCTGGATGATCGAGGTCTTGGGCGCCATGTAGCCGCGATGGAAGCGGTTCATGGCGATCGCGTCCTTGGCGGCGCGCGGCTGGGCATGGAAACGCCGCGACGCCTCGAAGACGCCCGTCACCACGGCCGGATCGACGCCGATGTCGCTGAAATAGCAGAAGCCGATACCGGAAAAGGCCTGGTCGAGCTGCCGCGCCAGCGCTTCCTCGTTCCGACCGGCGAACGAGATGACCGGCAGGGTCTGCTGGCTCGCGACCTCGACCGACGTGTCCATCAGTTCGTGCTCCTTACCCAATTGGCGGCTACCTTAGCCGATCGGACGCACGGCGGCATCGCGACCTCCCATGCCGGAATGGTATAGGAGTTGCGTCGATTTTCGCACCGTCCGCAGGCCAAACCGGAGAGCGACACGTGTCTCCATCGCCATCAAAACGCATGATGCGTCTCGGGGCCTTCGTGCACGAGACGGGCCAACACGTCGCGGCCTGGCGTCACCCCCAGGCGCACATGCATTCGGGCACGAGCTTCGCCGAGATGGTCGAGACGGCCGCGCTCGCCGAACGCGGCAAGTTCGACCTCCTGTTCCTCGCCGACACCGCCGCGGTGAACCTGAAGGGCAGCGCCGATTCGCGTGGTCGCATGGGGAAAGTGGTGAAGTTCGAGCCGATGACGATCCTGTCGGCGCTGGCGGCGGTGACGAAGAACCTCGGCCTGGTCGCGACCTCGACCACGACTTTCAACGAGCCCTACACGCTGGCCCGCCAGTTCGCCTCGCTCGACCAGATCAGCGGCGGCCGCTCGGGCTGGAACCTCGTGACCTCGAACAACGAGCAGGATGCGCTGAACTACTCCCGCGACGAGCATCTCGGCCATTCCGACCGCTACGAGCGCGCCATCGAGTTCGCCGACGTGGTCAACGGCCTGTGGGACAGCTGGGACGAGGACGCCTTCATCCGCGACAAGGACTCCGGCCACTTCTTCGATCCGGCCAAGATGCATGTGCTGAACCACAAGGGTAAGCACTTCCAGGTGCGCGGGCCGCTCAACGTCGCCTGCTCGCCGCAGGGCCGCCCGGTGCTGGTCCAGGCCGGCGCCTCGGGCACCGGACGCGACGTTGCTGCCAGTCTGGCCGAGCTGGTCTTCACCGCGGCCACGACCTTCGAGCAGGCCAAGGAATTCTATGACGACGTGCGCCAGCGCATCCCGCACTTCGGCCGCTCGCAGGACCAGGTCAAGGTGATGCTGGGCTTCTATCCCGTGGTGGCGCCGACGGCGTCGGAGGCACAGGAGAAGTACGACTACCTGCAATCGCTGATCCAGAAGCCGGTCGGCATCTCGATCCTGGAGCATACGATCGGCGTGCACGGTCTCGACAAGATCCCGCTCGACGGGCCGGTGCCGGAGATGGCCGACACCAACGGACCGCTCAGCCGCCAGCGCCTGCTGCTCGAGCAGGCGCGGCGCGACAAGCTCACCTTCTGGGAGCTGTGCCTGGCCAATGCCGGCCCGCGCGGCCACGCGCTGTCGATCGGCACGCCCTCTCAGGTGGCCGACGAGATGGAGCACTGGTTCAAGGACGGCGCCGCCGACGGCTTCAACGTCATGCCCGCCTGGCTGCCGGGATCGTTGCGGGAATTCGTCGACATGGTCATTCCCGAGCTGCAGCGCCGCGGGCTCTTCCGCACGGAGTACGAAGCTACCACCTTGCGCGGCAATCTCGGCCTGCCCAAGCCCGTCAACCGGTATCATCTCGCGCGACTGGCGGGCGCCGCTCAGTGAGAGTCCGATGAATTCGGACGAATTCGGACAGGCAGGTCCTGTCCGAATCGACCTCCCAAAAGCCGCGATATTTGGGCCTTTCTTGACCGTCAGGGGAATTCCGACAGTTTCGCTGCCCATTTTGTTCGAGAGAAGGTTGATGCGGCCTTCTCGCCATCGACTGCGCGCACCGCGACCTTGCCGGACGACCCCGCCGGCCGGCTGTGGTGGATCTGATGAACGATGCATAGAGCGACAGACGCTGAAGCCTAACCAAAACCGCAGTGCTTGTCAATGACTACAGTCAATTTCGACAAGGCGCGTTTCGCTGTTGCGAATTTTGGCGCTCCAGAAGGGGCCATACCTGGGGGGCCGCTGCCGCCGTCGTACTATGGCCTGTGCGCGCCGACCCAAGTGCAGGCAGTGCTGTCATTTGGCTTTCGCCCACTGGCCGCGATCTCGATCAGTTCGTGCTCGCTGCCAGAAGGATCGCACCCGAGGGATGGACTTCGCCTGACCAACCGGGCGCGATCAGGGTCGTGGCGTCAAGCTGGGTGACGATGGCGGGACCGTCGAGGCGATCGCCGGCACCAAGAGTGGTGCGATCGTAGATCGGGACCTCGGTCGTTCCCGAAGAGAAGTGGACGGTGTGACGGTCTTGCGGCTTCGCACCGCTGCCCGCGCGCAGCACCGGCCGCTGCGGCGCTGGCATGCGGCCCGTCGCCTCGATGCGCAAGGTGACCAGCTCGATCGGCGACTCGAGCTTGAAGCCGTAAAGGCTTTCATGCGCCGCGCCGAAGGCCATCTCGATGCCGGTTGCGTCGTCGACCCAGCCGACTGAAACCTCGCCGCCCTGGCCGTGATAACGCATCAGGGCGATGCGCACCTGCTTGCGGTCGGCCGGCGCCACCTTCTCCTTGGCGAGCCAGTCGTCGGCCTGCTGCGACAGCTCGGTGTAGATCGCGCGGGCTGCCTCGATGTCGACCTTGCCCGTCCGTGGCAGCGTACGGCTGAAGTCGGCCTTTAGATCGGCGGCCAGAAGGCCGTCGGCGCAGAGCACGCCGGGCGCCGTCGGCACGAGCACGCGGCGGATGCCCAGAAGCTCGGCGAGCGCGCAGCCGTGCAGGGGGCCGGCACCGCCAAACGGCACAAGGGTGAAGTCGCGCGGATCGTGGCCGCGCTCGACCGAGACGATGCGCAATGCGCCCATCATGTTGTTGTCGAGGATGGCCAGCATGCCACGCGCCGCTTCCTCGCGGCCGAGGCCGAGCGGCCGCGCGACCTGGCTGTCGATCGCGTGCGCTGCGGCCTCGGCGTCGAGGGCCATGCGCCCGCCGAGCAGACGCGCCGGCAGATGGCCCAGGACGACATGGGCGTCGGTCACCGTGGCTTGCGTGCCGCCACGGCCATAGGCGGCGGGTCCGGGATCGGCGCCGGCGCTTTGCGGGCCCACGGTCAGCGTGCCGTCGGCGACCTTGGCGATCGAGCCGCCGCCTGCGCCGATGGTCACCATGTCGACCATGGGCAGAGGCAGGGGCCATTCGCCGACATGACCGTGCTGGGTGAGCGCGATCGTGCCGTTCTTGATCAGGCAGATGTCGGCGCTCGTGCCGCCGATGTCGACGGTGATGATGTCCTTGATGTCGCACGCGGCGGCCACGTCGCGTGCGCCGACCACGCCTGCAGCCGGCCCCGACAACGCCGTCAGCGCCGGCGCACGGCGGATGGTGGCGCCGCCCGCGACGCCGCCGTTGGACTGCATGTAGAGCAGCGGCGCCTCGACCTTCTCCTCGGCGAGGCGATCTTCCAGCCGTGACACGTAGGTCGCCACGCCCGGCATCACCAGCGCATTCAGGACCGTCGCCAGCGAGCGCTCGTACTCGCGCACCACCGGCAGCACGTCGGCCGAAGCCGTCACCGCGATACCGGGCAAAGCCGCGCTCAAAAGCTCGGCCACCCGCCGCTCGTGCAAGGGGTTGGCAAAGGAGTGGAGCAGGCAGACGGCGACCGCCTCGACCTTCTGGGCGCGGCAGGCCTCGGCTGCGGCCTGGACGCTCGCTTCGTCCAGCGCCTCGACGACCGTACCGCCGGCGCCGATGCGCTCACTCACCTCGAACACGCGCGAGGCCGGCACGGGACGCGGCGGCTTCACCCAGGCGAGGTAGTTGGCACGCCGCGGGATGTCCTGACGGCCGATCGCCAGGACATGGCGGAAACCCTTGGTGGTCACCAGGGCGGTACGCGCGCCCTTGTCCTCCAGGATCATGTTGGTGGCGACGGTCGTGCCGTGCAGGACGCGGCCTAGCATCGTTGCCGCGCGGCCGGCGTCTTCCAAGGCGAGGCGCACGCCGGCCAGAAAGGCCTGGCTGGGATCGGCGGGCACACTCGGCGTCTTGGCGCGCCAGATCTGGCCGCTCTTGGCGTCGTACAGGGCGATGTCGGTGAAGGTGCCGCCGATGTCGACGGCGACCGCGAGCGATGTGTCAGCCAAGGCTGTCGACATAAGCGTGGCGGTGGAAAGCCTTCGTCTCCGGCCGCTTGGCCCGAAGCTTCGCGGTGGCGGCCTTGTCGACGACGCCGTCGGCGAGGACGACGCCATAGAGTCGCTGCGCGGTGTCTGCTGTCACGAAGCCGCCGGCCACGTCCTCGGCCACCATCTCG
>DATGZZ010000679.1:0-5827 GCA_035296945.1 Reyranella sp. | reverse complement strand
ACGCTGCGATCGCCCGCAGACCTTCCTTATACGTTGGATAGCGCAGCGCCACGCCGAGCTCGTTCTTGATCCTGTCGTTCCGCACGCGCCGGTTCTCGGCATAGAAAGATCGCGCCATGGCGCTCATGGTCGGCGCCACCTCGTCCCACGGCACGGCCAGCGGCACGGGCTTGCCCAAGAGCTCGCAGGCGAAGGCCACGACATCGCCGGTCGCGGCCGGCAGGTCGTCGGCGACATTGTAGATGGCGCCGGAACGGGCGTGGCCCAGCGCCAGCAGCACGGTGCCCGCGACATCCGCGACATGGATGCGCGAGAAGACCTGGCCCGGCTTGTCGATGCGACGCGCCGTGCCCGCCTTCACCTGGTCGATCGCACTGCGGCCGGGGCCGTAGATGCCGGGCAGGCGGAAGATGTCGACGGCCGAGCCCGCCTCCATGCCCATCGCCTGCCAGGCGCGCTCGGTCGCCAGGCGCTCGACGCTGCGCGGCTGGGCCGGGCGGGCGGGTGTTTCCTCGTCGACCCAGCCGCCGCCATGGTCGCCATAGACGCCGGTGGTCGACAGGTAGCCCAGCCAGCGCGCCTCGCGCAGCACACGCGCCGAGGTTTTTAGCGCTGGATCGCCGGTGAGGCCCGGGGCGATGGTGCACAGCACGTGCGTTGCCTTGCCGAAGGCCGCGGCCGGCAGCGCCGCGGTGCCGTCGAACAGATGCGCCTCGAAGCCCTGCTGGGCCAGCTCGTCTGCCTTGTCGCTCGTCCGGCAGGTCCCGGCCACGCCCCAGCCGGCCGCTCGGGCAAGCTTGGCGATTTCAAGGCCGCAGTAGCCCAGGCCGAAGATGAAGAGACGTCCTGTCATCTTGTCAGGATCGCCGCGACGCGGTTCTTTTCAAGGATGTTGTTTTCCCGCCTGGCATCTTGCCTTGCACTGTTTGTGGCCACGCCGTGCGCCGCGCAGGGTTTGGGCATCCTCGAGGACTCGCCCGACCATCTGCGCAAGTACAATGAGTGCATGAACCTGGCGCGCGCCGAGCCGCTGAAGGCTTTGCCGCCCGCCGAGAAGTGGCACGCCCAGGGCGGCGGCCTGGCCGCGCGTCATTGCGTGGCGACCGCCATGTTCGGCGCCGGCCGCTACACCCAGGCGGCCGCGCAGTTCGAGGCGATCGCGCGCGACATGGGCAAGGACCGTCCCGGCCTGCGCGCCGAATTGTGGGCGCAGGCGGGCCAGGCCTTCATGGAAGCGGGCGTGCCCGAGAAGGCGGCCGAGGCGCAAAGCCGCGCCCTCGAGCTCAACAGCCAGGACGCCGATCTGTGGCTCGACCGCGGGCTGAGCTTCGCCGCCCTGAAGGCGTGGCCGCGCGCCATTTCGGACTTCGACCGCGCGCTGGGACTGCGGCGCGACGACATCGAGATCCTGGTGCTGCGCGCGGCGGCCTGGCGCAATGCCGGCAATCCGGCGAAGGCTTATGAGGACGCCTCGCGGGCGCTGAAAATCGCCCCCGATCACTCCGAGGCCATGCTCGAGCGCGGCTTCGCCAGCCTGGCGCGCGGCGATCGCGGCTCGGCCAACAGCGACTTCAGCTCCGTCCTGCGCCTGGTGCCGCCCGGCTCGAGTGCCGCGCGCGGCGCCGAGGCCGGCCTGCGCGGCGAGCAGCCGCCGGCCGCCGCTCCGGTTTCTCCTTCGACGCCTGCTGTTCCACCGAAGAGCGGGGGGAAGAAGTAGCGTCGCCGCCAACCCTGATGTAAGAGCCCGTAGATAATGAATCGCCTCCTCGTCCTGGTTCTTGTCCTGCTGGCCGGCACCGCCGCCGCCCAGCAGCAACAGCAGCAGCAGCAACCGTCGACGCCTTACTATCCGGCGCCGCCGCCCACGCAGGCGCCGACCGTGCAGCAGGGGACGCCGACCACCGGCCTCAGCTCGCCCTTGCCGGCGGGCATTCCCAAGATCGACCGCACCGAGATCGCCTCGGACGCCGAGGCCCAGCTCTTCGCCGACGCGCGCAAGATCGTGTGGGGCCGCTATGCCAAGGTGAAGGGCGCCAAGCCTGGTGACCTTGCCGTCACCAGGCAGGGCAATGTCTGGATCGTGAAGGGCCGCATCGACAGCGTGGCGCCCGGCAGCGAGGGCGACTGGGCGTCGATCGAGGGCGTCGTCGAGAAGATCGCGCCGGGCCTGGTGCAGGTGCGCGGCGAGGTCGCCTTCCGCGTCGCCAAGGTCGAGAAGGGCACGGCCTGCAAGGTGGCGGGCGTGCTGAACTTCAAGCGCTCGGGCAAGTCGCAGGTCTGGCGGCTGGCCGAAGGCGACAATCCCTGCGACGGCATGCGCGAGGGCTTCGACCTGGTCTTCGAGAAGCCGGTCGAGAAGAAGCCGGTGCCGACCCAGCCGAAGCGGAGTTGAGGCTGGGAGCGCGCCACTCCGTGGCGCTCATGGACTGTGTGATCGACAAAGATGCGCCACGGAGTGGCGCGCTCCCAGCAAAGATCATGAAGCGGGCGGGACGCCCGCGGTCCGAATCTTGATAATCTCCTCGCGCGCCAGCTGATCGGCACGCTCGTTCTCAGCGTGGCCGCTATGGCCTTTCACCCAGCGCCACTCGACCTGATGCGAGGCGCGGGCGGCGTCGAGGCGCTGCCACAGCTCCATGTTCTTCACCGGCTTCTTGTCAGCGGTGCGCCAGCCGTTCTTCTTCCAGCCGTGGATCCACTTGGTGACGCCGTCCTTGACGTAGTTGCTGTCGGTCCAGAGCCGCACGTTGCACGGCCGCTTCAGCGCCTCCAGCCCCATGATGGCGGCCATCAGCTCCATGCGGTTGTTGGTCGTGGCCGGATCGCCGCCCGACAATTCGCGCTCGCGATTGCCCAGTCGCAGGATCGCGCCCCAGCCGCCGGGCCCGGGATTTCCGCTGCAGGCGCCGTCGGTGAAGATCTCGACTTCCGGGTCGCTCACGATCCCCTCTTCATTGGCCACTCTTCATTAGCCACTCTTCATAGGCCGTAATCCGCGATCGAGGCGATGCCGCGATGGAAGCGCAGCTTGGCCAGGTATTCCTGCGGGTCCTTGCGCTTGACCAGAGCATCGGGCGGCGTGTGCACCCAGTCGTAGAGCCGCGTCAGCAGGAAGCGCAGCGCGGCCCCGCGCGCCAGCAGGGGCAGCCCCGTGCGCTCGTCGGGCCCGAGCGGCCGCACGCTTTCGTAGCCCTGCAGCAGGGCGCGGCCCTTGGTGGCGTTGAACGACTTGTCGGGCTCGAAGCACCAGGCGTTGAGGCAGATCGCGACGTCGTAGGCGAAGGCATCGTTGCAGGCGAAGTAGAAGTCGATCAGCCCTGACAGCCTGTCATGCAGGAAAAGCACATTGTCGTTGAACAGGTCGGCATGGATGACGCCCGACGGCAGGCCGGCGGGCCAATGGGTCTCGGAGAAATCGATCTCGGCTTTCAGCTCGGCCGCGAGCGGCGCGTCGATGTGGTGGCGCGAACCCTCGTACAGCGGCCGCCAGCCCGCGACCGACAAGGCGTTGGGCCGCTTGAGCTCGAAGTCACGACCGGCCAGGTGCAGGGCGGCCAACGCCTCGCCGACCTGCCCGCAATGGGCCAACGTCATGCGGCGCGGCCACAGCCCCTGCAGGAAGGTCGTGATGGCGGCAGGCCGTCCCGCCAAGGTGCGCAGCGCCTTGCCGTCGCGGCCATGGATCGGCCGCGGGCAGTTGATGCCGCGCGCGGCGAGATGGTCCATCAGGCCGAGGAAGAACGGCAGGTCCTTCGGATCCACGCGCTTTTCGTAGAGCGTGACGAAGTAGGGGCCCTTGGTGGTGGTCAGCAGGTAGTTGGAGTTCTCGACGCCTTCGGCAATGCCTTTGAAGGATTCGGGTTCGCCGATGTCGTACTCGGCGAGGAAGGCTTCCAGCTCGGCGTCGCTGACTTCGGTATAGACCGCCATCAAGCCACCAGCGCACGCGGCAGCTTGAACACGACGGTCTCCTCGGTGGTCCGCACTTCCTCGACCGTGACCTCGTAGCGCTCGCGGCAGGCCGCTATCAGCTCGTCGACCAGCGCCTCGGGCGCCGAGGCGCCGGCGGTGATGCCGAGCCGGCTCGTGCCTTCCAGCCAGTCCCAGTCCATGTCGACCGCGCGCTGGACCAGCCGCGACTTGCGGCAGCCGTAGTTGGCTGCCACCTCCACGAGCCGCATGGAGTTCGACGAGTTGGGCGCGCCGATCACCACCAGGGCGTCGCACTTGGGCGCGATCGCCTTGACCGCGGCCTGGCGATTGGCGGTGGCGTAACAGATGTCCTCCATCTTGGGACCGTGGATCGCGGGGAAGCGGCGGCGCAGCGCCGTCACGATGGCGATCGTGTCGTCGACCGACAGCGTCGTCTGCGTGGCGTAGGCGAGATTGTCCGGATCGGGCACTTCCAGCGTCTCGGCCTGCGCCACGTCCTCGACCAGCAGCACCGCGCCCGGCGGAAGCTGGCCTATCGTGCCGATGACCTCGGGATGGCCGGCATGACCGATCAGGACCACGGTGCGGCCCGAGGCGTAATGGCGCTCGGCCTCGCGATGGACCTTGGAGACCAGCGGGCACGTGGCGTCGACATAGAGGAGGTCGCGGCGGCCCGCTTCGGCCGGCACGGCTTTCGGCACGCCGTGCGCAGAGAACACCACCGGCCGGTCGTCCGGCACCTCATCCAACTCGTCGACGAAGATCGCGCCCTTGGCCTCGAGCTTCTCGACGACATAGCGATTGTGCACGATCTCGTGACGGACATAGACCGGCCGGCCGTAGCGCTCGATGGCGCGCTCGACGATCAGGATGGCGCGATCGACGCCGGCGCAGAAACCGCGAGGGCTGGCGAGCATGATTTTCAGCGGTTTCTTCGACGTGCTCATGAAAACGATCTGCCCGCTCGCTTGCAGGCCTCTTGGCCATTGCCTAAAGCATTTTCCGTCCGGCTGTACCAGCCGGACGGAAAATGCCCTGTGAATCACACACCTTCCGTCGCGCGCGTTTCTGACCGAATGGAACCGCTCGCGGTTCCATTCGGTCAGAAACCGCTCTAGACTCTGGCCGCAACAAGTTGGCAGCAACGGACTAGGCGGCGGCACCGTAACAAAGCCGCCGCAACGGGGAAAGCAACATGACCGAGCCGGTTGTCGCGGTGTGCGACGAAACACACAAGACCCTGGCCAAGATCCCGTCATGACCCACGGAAAAGTCGTCGTTTTTGCGCCAGCCCTGCTGGCCCTGACCTTGGCCGCCTGCGGCGGCGGCACGCCGGAAGTGACGTATGCCTGCCCGCAGCCGTTCACCGTGCAGGATGCCGAGCGCCTGACCCATTTCAAGGACGGCCCGGGCCGCGATCCGCGCGACATCGCCTACGAGGCATCGATCGCCGGCGCGGCGACCAAGTGCTCGCTCAGCCGCAACCGGCTCGATGTCACGCTGTACCTGCGTGTCTCGGTCAGCGCCGGCCCGTCGGCCGGCGCCGGGCGGACCAGCGTTCCCTATTTCGTGCGCGTGCTCGACTCAGCCAACAACGTGGTTCAGAGCCAGGATTTCAATGCCGACTTCCGCCTGACGTCGGGCAACCCGCGCGGCTCCTCGCAGGAGGAGCTGACGTTCGTGGTCCCCGTCGACGGCGGCTATCGCATCGCCGTCGGCCTGCGGCCGACGATGGAAGAGCTGAACTACAACCGGCGCGGCCGTCAGCCTTAGCTTATTTCGTGACCGGCCTGAGCCAGGTTCGTTCCTCGCTCAGGATGAAGCGCTCGCGCTCGGCGAACTCGAAGTTCGCCTTGCCGGCGGCATCGCTGCGCAGGCGCGCGCGATAAGCCTC
>DATGZZ010000678.1:0-2049 GCA_035296945.1 Reyranella sp. | reverse complement strand
CGACGTTGCGCCAGACCACGCGCACGTCGGATCCGAACACCTCGCGCTCGACCTTGTCGTCGTCGTAGAGCTTCTCCGCGTACAGCACCGTCTTGACCATGGCCTGGGGCATCTCCTGCGTGACGCGGCGATCTTATCAGGCGGCTCCCGCGCTGCGATTCATTCGAGCCTGCACAGCGAAAGGAAAAGGTGAGCGGCTCCGTCCACGAGCTGGCCTGACCGGTTGTCGTTGACGTGCCCTGTCACGCCTCTAGAGCATATTCCGTTCGGCTGTAGTCAGCCGAACGGAATATGCCTGCTGCAACAACCAACCCTCGTGCGCGCGTTTCCGGTCAGAAGGAACCGCACGCGGTTCCTTCTGACCGGAAACCGCTCTAACGTGCGCTCCCAAAGGGAGGGTTCCCATGTCGATCCGGGTTGATGTCGCCGCCCAGCGGGCGCGGGCGTGCAAGACGTTCATGTCTCAAGTGCATGCGACCGAGGCAAAGGAAGGCATCACGCCTTCGACGTTGCATGCCCTCAAGCTGAAGCTGGTGGCGCTCGCGAAGCGCTCGGACCTGTTCCCGCTGGCCGACTTCGCCATGCCGCAGGCGCACGGCCGCAGCCATCCCCTGCTGGTCGAGGAAAACGACGGGCACGGTCTCTATCTGACCATCAGTCTTCCCGGCAAGGAGGCGGCGCCGCACGACCATGGCATCTGGTGCGCCAACGCCGCGATCTCCGGACGGGAGCGGCACGTCTTCTATCGCCGTACCGACGACGGCAGAAAGAGCGGCAGTGCCGAGATCGCCAAGGTCGGCGAGGTCCTGGTCGAGCCGGGAAGCGGCATGGCGATGGCCGACCACGACATCCACAGCACGGTGGTCGTCGGCGACCAGCCGGCCGTCGGGCTGGCACTGTATGGCTATGCCTTGGCGCGGTTTCCCTCCGTGACATGGTTTCATCCGGAGTTCGCATCGGTGCGCGCGACGCCGTCGCGCCGGCATGCGGCGTGAGGCGGTGATGGCGCCGGCAAACAAGACGTTCCAGGTCACCATCCGCAACAGCGGCCAGACGATCGCCTGCGCCGCCGACCGAACGATCCTGCAGGCGGCCATCGCCGCCGGGATCGACTATCCTTACGCCTGCGCAACGGGCAATTGCGCGACCTGCATCTCCAAGCTCGAGGAGGGAAAGGTGTCGCTCCTGCCGCACGGCGATGCCGCCCTGGGAAAGGCGCAGCTGAAATCCGGAATGACGCTCGCCTGTCGGGCGCGACCGCGCAGCGACGTGACGATCAATTGGCTGGCACGGGCGGGACGCTGATCGGCTGAGGGTTGCGCCATGTCCATCGCGTCGCCGGCCCTCCCGGCCCGAACCGAGCGCTTCTGGGCGGCGCTGCTGGCGGCGACGCTGATGAACCTGCCGCTGGGATCGGTCTACGCCTTCAGCGTGCTTCTGCGCCCGATCGAGCAGGAGCTGGCGATCCCGCGCTCGGCGCTGTCGCTGGTCTTCGGTCTGGCGACGGTGGGGTTCACGGTGGGCTCGGTCGGCGCCGCCTTCCTCTATCGGCTGGCCCCCGCGCCGATCCTGGTACTGGCGAGCGCGCTGGTGGCAGCCGGCGGCATCGCCATAGCGGCGACGGCGAGCGGGCTTTGGCAATTGCTGCTGGGCTACGGCGTCGTCTTCGGCACCGGCGGCGGCGTCACCTATATCCTGCTGCAGCAGGGTGTGAACATGCTGGTGCGGCGGCGCCAAGGACTGGTGAACGGCTACATCGTCAGCCTCTATCCCATGGGCGCGATGATCGCGACGCCCGCCTTCCATGCCTGCAACGAGGCCTTCGGCTGGCGCACCACCCTGGGGAGCCTCTCGACCGTGCTGGTGGCCTGCGGGATCGCGGCGGCGCTGCTCGCCCGCCACGGCGGCGCGCGCCTGGTCGCGCCCGCGAGCAGTGCCACGACAGCGCCGGAAAAGGCGCCGGCACTCCTGGGTCCCACCTTCCTGAAGCTCTCGACGACGTTCTTCCTGGCGGCCTCGGCGGGGCTGATGGTGCTGAGCCAGGCGCGC
>DATGZZ010000677.1:0-7442 GCA_035296945.1 Reyranella sp. | reverse complement strand
GTAGGGGAACAGCGAATTCACCACGCGCGTGGTGAGCTCGACCGTGTGCTTGTCGACCGCCTTCCATCCGATCAGCGTCGGCACGCGCCCACGGGCCTGCGCCGCCTGCTTGGGATCGAACTGCGGCGACTTGTCGTTCAGGATCTTTTCGATATTCCAGACCACGACGTCGGCATCGAAGTCGGTGCCGTCATGGAACTTCACGCCCTGGCGCAGCTTGAAGACCCACTTGGTAGGCTCGCCCTCGACCGCCGACCATTCCGTCGCGAGGCCGGGCTTGATGTCGGCGATGGTGTCGGCCTTCGACAGGTCCCAGTTCACCAGCGCGTCGTAGATCGTGTAGCCGGCGAAGCGGAAGCCTTCGAAGCCCTGGTCGGGCTGGCCGGTGGTCTGGGGAATGTCGGCGGCTGTCATGCCGATGCGCAGAGTGCCCTGGGAGAAGGCAGGCATTGCAGTCGCTGCGACGAGACTCAGCCCCACGGCGGCAATGCGAAGGCGCTTGAACATTCGGTGCTCCACGGTTCGGCGCCGACGACGGCGCTCGCAAGGGAGTCATGCAAGCGGCAAGCCAAGCTTGCGCCTGCGCACCAAATGAGGCGGCATGTCGCTTGCATGATTCCAGCGGAAGGAAGCGACATGACGGAAGCCAAGCCACCACCGACCCTCGAGGAATTTCGCGCACGCGCTGCGATGACAGGCCTGCCGCTCACGGCCGAGGACATCGAGCATCTACACAAGGGCTATGTTGGATTGCTGCACTTGATGGAGCGCATTCCCAGCCATTGGGCCTGGGCCGCCGAACCGCCGCATGTGTTCCGCGCAGATGAGTAAGCCCGCTCCCGCCGAACTGACGACGCTCAGCATCGCTCAAGCCGGCAACCTTTTAACGCGCGGCGAGATCACCTCGACTGCACTCACCGAGGCATTCCTCGCACGCATCGAAGCCGTGGATGACAAGATCGCGAGCTACATCACCGTCACCGCCGATCGCGCGCGGATCGCGGCCAAGCAAGCCGACATGGAGCTGAGCCAGGGCCTCAATCGCGGGCCCCTGCACGGCATTCCGATCGCGCTGAAGGACATCTACGAGACCGAGGGCGTGCTGACGACGGGCCACTCGCACCTGCGCGCCGACTACGTGCCGGCGGTCGACGCCGAAACCGTGCGGCGCCTGAAAGCCGGCGGCGCCGTCATCCTGGGCAAGCTCGCCACGCACGAGTTCGCCAACGGTGCGATGACGCCCGACCAGCCGTTCCCGGCGGCGCGCAATCCCTGGAACACCGACTACCAACCGGGCGGCTCGTCGAGCGGCTCGGGCGCGGCGGTCGCCGCCGCGCTGTGCATGGGCGCCATGGGCTCCGACACCGGCGGCTCGATCCGCAATCCGGCGGGCTTCTGCGGCACCGCCGGCATCAAGCCGACCTATGGCCTGGTCAGCCGCTGTGGCATCTTCCCCTTGTCGTTCAGCTTCGACACGGCGGGCCCGCTCGCCTGGACGGTCGAGGACAACGCGCTGATGCTCGACGTGCTGGCGGGCTACGACCCCAACGACCAGGCCTCGGCCAAGGCGCCCAAGGTCGACTACGGCGCCGCCACCCAGCGTTCCATCAAGGGCATGCGCATCGCACTGGCCCGCACCTGGTACGAGGGCGGACTCACGGCCGACATGGCCAAGGGCATGGACGAAGCCGTGCGCGTTCTGCGCGACCAAGGTGCCGTCGTCGAGGACGTCGTGTTCCCGGACATCTGGGACTATCACATCTGCGGCCGCGTCATCATCACTGTCGAAGCGCACGCCATCCATCGTCAGGAAGTGATCGAGACGCCGGAGAAGTTCGGCTACACGACGCGCCGCCGCTTCCAGCTCGGCGCCTTCATCACCGCCGAGCAGTACCTCTCGGCCGTGCGTTTCCGCCGCAAGCTGCATGTCGACACCCGCGCCGCCATGCGTGGTTACGACCTGGTCCTGGCGCCCAACCAATGGGGACCGCCGGAGAAGTTCGAGGAGCCGCAGGCGATCTTCCATTTCTTCGGCAAGGCCTCGCTCAGCATGCCGTTCAACGTCACCGGGCAGCCGGCGATGACCGTGTGCTGCGGCTTCGGCAGCGACGGCTTTCCGCTCGCCTTCCAGCTCGCCGGGCGGCCGTTCGACGAAGCCAGCGTCTTCGCCGCGGGCGCCGCCTACGAGCGCGCCACGCCCTGGCGATTGCGACGACCCACGCTTTAGGAGCCTCTATGACAAGCAAGACCCGTCTTTCGCGCCGTTCCGTCCTGGCCGGCGCCAGCGCTCTGGCGCTGCCATCGGGCCTTGCCGTGCCGGCGGTGGCGCAGGAGAAGGTCATCCGCTACGGCATCTCGATGGCCGACATTCCGCTCACCAGCGGCCAGCCCGATCGCGGCGCCGGCGCCTACCAGTTCACCGGCTACACGATCTACGATCCGCTGGTCGCCTGGGAGATGGATGTCGCCGACCGGCCGGGCAAGCTGATCCCCGGCCTCGCCAGCGAATGGGCGGTCGACGAGGCTGACAAGACGCTGTGGAGCTTCAAGCTCCGGCCGGGCGTGACGTTCCACGACGGGTCGGCCTTCGATGCCGACGCCGTCGTCTGGAACCTCGAGAAGGTCTTCAACAAGGATGCGCCGCAGTTCGACCAGCGCCAGGCCTCGCAGGTCCGCCCGCGCCTGCCGTCGATCGCGAGCTACAAGAAGCTCGACGACATGACGGTCGAGATCAAGACCAAGGCCGTCGATGCGCTCTTTCCCTATCAGATGCTGTGGTTCCTGGTCGCGAGCCCGGCGAACTGGGAGAGGCTGGGCAAGGACTGGAACAAGGTGGCGTCGGAGCCGTCGGGCACCGGCCCGTTCAAGCTCGCCCGCCTGGTGCCGCGCGAGCGTGCCGAGCTGGTGAAGAACGAGGGCTATTTCAACCCCAAGCGAAGCGCCAGGACCGACAAGCTGGTGCTGGTCTGTGCGCCCGAGGATTCCAGCCGAACCGCCGCGTTGCTCTCCAACTCGGTAGACATGATCGAGACGCCGCCACCCGATGCGGTGGCGCGGCTGAAGCAGTCGGGCATGCGCATCGAGCAGAACGTGACGCCGCATGTCTGGAACTACCACCCCTCGATGCTGCCGGGCTCGCCGTGGACCGACATCCGGCTGCGCAAGGCAGCCAACCTCGCGATCGACCGCGACGCCATCGTCAAGCTTCTGGGCGGGCTCGCCAAGCCGGCGCTGGGCCAGGTCGATCCCTCCAGCCCGTGGTTCGGCAAGCCCACCTTCGTGCTGAAGTACGCGCCTGACGAGGCGCGCAAGCTGATGAGCGAGGCGGGCTTCAGCAAGAGCCAGCCGCTCAAGACCAAGTTCGTGGTGGCGTCGGGCGGCACCGGCCAGATGCTGTCGTTGCCCATGAACGAGGCGATCCAGGAGATGTTCAAGGACGTCTACATCGACCTGGAATTCAAGGTCGTCGAGCTCGAGGCGCTCTACACGGCATGGCGCGCCGGCGCCAAGGCCGACATGAACAAGGACGTGACGGCCAACAACATCGCCTATGTGACGTCCGATCCCGTCTACGCCATCACGCGCTTCTTCGCGTCGAACCAGGCGGCACCCGTGGGCGTGAACTGGAGCTACTATTCGAACCCGGCGATCGATGCGCTGATCAACGAGGTGCTGACCACGTTCGACGCCGCCAAGCAGGATGCGCTGCTGGCCAAGGTGCACGAGAAGGTGGTCGACGACGCGGTGCTGATCTGGGTGGTGCACGACACCAACCCGCATGCGCTGTCACCCAAGATCAAGTCGTACATCCAGGCCCAGCACTGGTTCCAGGACCTGACGACGATCGGGGTTTGATCAGGCGGAGCACCTCTTATCACCTCCCCCGTCATACGGGGGAGGCAGGGAGGGGGAAGGCCCCCGTCGAGGCGCGGCCCGATTTCAGATCAGCTCATTTCATAGATCATCTCTGAGGCTCTCCCCCTCCCGTACCCTCCCCCGTATGACGGGGGAGGGCGAAGAGAGAGTTAGCAACCGAGCTTCTTCGCCAGCTCGATCATCGAATCGCCGACGGCGTTCCATTCGCCGTCAGCCTTGAGATCGGTCTTCTGGTTGGGCCCATGTTCCTTGGGACGCAGCACGAAGCCGGTCGACAGGCCGCACTTCTGCGCCGCCTTCAGGTCGCCATTGTGCGCCGCGCACAACATCACCTGGTGTGGCTGCAGGTACATGGTCTTGACCACGCCGAGATAGGATTCGGGATCAGGCTTGTAGTGGCGGAAGGTCTCGCCCGAGAAGCAGTGGTCCCACGGAATGCCGCCGTTCTTGGCCATGTTGATCAGAAGCGCCACGTTGCCGTTGCTGAGCGTGGCCACGACGTACTTCTTCTTCATCATGCCGATGCCCTCGACCGAATCGGGCCACGGCCGGAGCTTGTGCCACAGGCGGGTGAACTCCCACGAGCCTTCCTCGCCGGGATGCTTCAGGCCGCGCTTGGTCAGAAGAATCTCGAAGGCTTCCTTGTGCAGCTCGTCGATGTTGGTCCACGGCAGCTCGCCCTTGCGGACGCGGTGCATCTGCGGCTGGTAGAGGCCGCGCCAGTCGTCGGCAAAGCTCGTCCAGTCGGTGTCCATGCCGTATTTCTTGCCGAGGCCGGGCAGGTCCTGGATCAGGCTGCCGCGCCAGTCGACCACCGTGCCGAACACGTCGAAGATGCAGACCCTGAGGTCGGCGGGTACTTGGGCCATGGGTGTTTCCTCCGTTGTCCGCAGTGTGGCGTCCGGCGACGCGCTTGGGTAGGGTCCGCGCATGGCCTGGAAGCACGACACGGTGAGCGGCACCGACGGCAAGCCGCGATGCGGCTGGGCGAGCGCCGATCCGCTCTATGAGAAATATCACGACAGCGAGTGGGGACGTCCGTTGAAGGACGACCAGGCGCTGTTCGAGCTTTTAACCCTGGAAGGCTGCCAGGCCGGCCTCTCCTGGATCACCGTGCTGCGCAAGCGCGAGCACTACCGCAAGGTCTATGACGGCTTCGATCCGAAGAGGATCGCACGCTACACGCCGGCCAAGCTCGCCAAGCTGTTGGCCGATCCCGGCATCATCCGGCACAAGGGCAAGATCGAGGCGAGCGTCAGCAACGCCAAGGCCTATCTTGCGCTGGTCGAGCGCGAGGGCTCGTTCGCGAAATTCCTGTGGCGCTTCGTCGGTGGCAAGCCGAAGAAGAACCGGCCGAAGACCCTGAAGGACGTGCCCAGCACCTCGCCCGAAAGTGACGCCATGTCCAAGGCATTGCAAAAGGCCGGCTTCAAGTTCGTGGGCTCCACCATCTGCTACGCCTTCATGCAGGCCTCGGGCATGGTCGACGATCATGTCGTTAGCTGCCATCGCCACAAACCTTAGAAATCCGGAGCAACTCTTGACCAAACGGGTCTTCATCGCGGCGCTCGGCACCGAGACGAACCAGTTCGTGCCCTTCCCCACCGGCCGGCGCGCCTACGAGGAACACGGCGTGTGGCGCGGCGACGCCACCAAGAACGAGCCCACCAACTTCACCGCGCCGATGCATGTCTGGCGCAAGGAGGCGGAGAAGCGCGGCTGGACGGTGATCGAGGGCCTGGCGACCTTCGCCGCGCCCTCGGGCACCACGGTGCGTTCCGTCTACGAAGGTTTCCGCGACGAGATTCTGGCCGGCATCGAGGCTGCCCTGCCAATCGATGCCGTGCTGATCAATGTGCACGGCGCCATGGTGGCCGACGGCTACGACGATTGCGAAGGTGACCTCCTTTCCAAGGTGCGCGCCATCGTCGGGCCGAAGGTGGCGATCGGCGCGGAGTTCGATCTGCACTGCCATCTCAGCGCCCTGATGCTCGACAGCGCCGACGTGCTGATCGGCTACAAGGAATACCCGCACACCGACACGATGGAACGCGCAGCCGAGCTGTTCGCCATCATCGCCGACACCGTCGAGGGCAAGGTGAAGCCGGTGATGGCGCGCCACGACTGCCGCATGATCGCGCAATACCGCACCTCCGTGCCGCCGATCAGCGAGTTCGTCACCCGCATGAAGTCGCTCGAGGGCAAGGACGGCATTCTGTCGGTGTCGCTGAGCCACGGTTTCTCGTTCGCCGATGTCGAGGATGTCGGCACGCGCACGCTCGTCGTCGCCGACGGTGACAAGAGCAAGGCCGAAGCGCTCGCCAGGCAGCTCGGGCAGGAGCTGTGGGACAACCGCGAACGCTACGCCACCAAGTACCTCTCCGTGCCCGAGGCCATGGAACGCGCGGCCTCGCACAACCAGGGACCATTGGTGCTGGCCGACCGCGCCGACAATCCGGGGTCGGGGGCGCCAGGCGATTCGACCTTCGTGCTGCGCGCCCTGGTCGACCGCCAGATCGGCCCGGCGCTGTTCGGCGTCATGTGGGACCCGATGGCCTTCCGCATCGCCGAGGAAGCGGGCGAGGGTGCGAAGATCCGCATGCGGCTCGGCGGCAAGTCGGGCGCGGTGAGCGGCGATCCCGTCGATCTCGACGTCACGGTGAAGAAGATCGCCCGCGGCGTGCGCCAGCCCTACGGGCCGGTGATGGTGCCTTTGGGCGACATGGCGCTCTTGTCATCGGAGCATGTCGACGTGGCGATCTGCACGCTGCGCACCCAGACCTTCCATGCCGATGCCTTCAAGGCGGTCGGCGCCGATCCGGCCGACTATCGCGTCGTCGTCGTGAAGTCGGCGCAGCATTTCTATAACGGCTTCGTCGGGCTCGCGAAGGAGATCCTGTATGTCGCCTCGCCGGGCGCCGCCGATCCCGACGTCACGCGCTGGCCCTACACCAAGCGCAAGACGCCGTTCTGGCCGAAGGTGGCGGATCCCTGGA
Source organism: Reyranella sp. (assembly GCA_035296945.1). GTDB lineage: Bacteria > Pseudomonadota > Alphaproteobacteria > Reyranellales > Reyranellaceae > Reyranella. Next base: position 570 of record DATGZZ010000677.1, on the reverse strand, counting down.
AGTAGGAGCGCGCCACTCCAGTGGCGCTCATAAGCTGCGTGATCGACAAAGACGCGCCACTGGAGTGGCGCGCTCCCAGCAATGATCAGAGCAGCGGCGTCAGCGCCTCGCGCGTGGTCTTGCCCTCGACCACCGGCACGACCTCGAACTCGACGACCTCCTGCCAGTCGGCGATCCAGCGCTGGAACAGGGTGATGTCGTCGGCCTCCATGAGCTGGAAGCAGCGGCCGAGATCGGCCGTCACGTAGCTCGACACGAACTTCAGGCCGTCGGGCAGGCCGCGGCCGGCGTCGCGCAGCTTGCGATAGACGGCCTTTCCATTCTGATTCCTGAACGTTTCGATAACCATAAAGAGCATGTTCGACCCCCTGCGAATTGGCTAGCTTAGGCCATGTAGGTCGGAGGGAACGACATGAAGATCGCCATTGTGGGCGCCGCCGGGCGCATGGGCCAGATGCTGGTGCGCCGCATCGCGGCGACCGAAGGCATGAGCTTGGGCGGGGCGAGCGAATCGCCCAACAGCAACGCCATCGGCCGCGATGCCGGCGAGCTCGCGGGCCTGGAAGCCTG
>DATGZZ010000676.1:0-4878 GCA_035296945.1 Reyranella sp. | reverse complement strand
CGAGCGCGTGCTGGTCGGCAACGAGAACATCCTGCGCTGGGACGGCCAGAAGAACCTGCGCGATCCCAACGCCACCAGCCCGGCCCAGCTCATCCGCGAGATCCGCAACGTCAAGCGCAACGTCAAGGTGCCGGTCAGCACCGCCGAGCCCTGGCACGTCTGGCTGGAATATCCCGAGCTCGCGCGCGAGGTCGACTATCTTGCCGTCCACATCCTGCCCTACTGGGACGAGAAGTCGGGCGAGACGCCGCTCGAGTACCTGAAGTCGCGCATCGCCAAGCTCAAAGAGGCCGAGTACCTCCGCAACAAGAACATCATCGTGACCGAGGTCGGCTGGCCGTCGAACGGTGCCGCCCGCCGCAGCCCCGGCAGCGGCGTGGTGAAGTATGCGACGCCGGCTGAGCAGGCCAAGAACGTGCGCGACATGGTGGCGTGGCTGAAGTCGCAGAACATCGACTACTTCGTCGTCGAGGCTGTCGACCAGCCGTGGAAGGCCTACGACCTCGAAGGCAAGGCCGGCGGCTACTGGGGCCTGTGGAACGCCGATCGCCAGCCCAAGTTCTCCTGGACCGGCCCGGTCGAACGCTTCCCGCTGTGGTGGGCGGCTGCGGCCTGGTCGCTGGCACTGTCGCTGCCGGTGATGCTGTTCTTCCTGTGGCGCTGGCCCTCGCTCGGCATGGCAGGGCAGGTGGGCTTCTGCGGCCTGGTCGCGCTGTCGGCGAGTGCGCTGGTCTATGGCGGCGTGGTCGCGGCCGGCAGCTACATGGTGGCCTCCGAGATGGTGGGTTGGGCCGTGCTCGCCGCCTTCCTGGTGATGAGCCTCGCCATGGCGCTGGTGCAGGCTCTGGAGATGGCCGAGACCATCTGGCGCGGACGGTGGAAGCGCGAGGCGCTGCCGGCGGCCGAGATGATCGCCCGTCAGCCCGCCGACCGCGTCTGGCCGAAGGTCTCGCTGCATCTTGCCATCTGCAACGAGCCGCCGGCGATGGTGATCCAGACCCTCGATTCGCTGGCCAAGCTCGACTACCCGGACTTCGAAGTCATCGTCATCGACAACAACACCAAGGATCCCGCGGTGTGGCGTCCGGTGCAGGACTATTGCGCCCAGCTCGGCGAGCGCTTCCGTTTCTTCCACTTCGACGTCATGAAGGGCTTCAAGGCGGGCGCACTGAACTACGTGCTGACCCAGACCTCGCCCGACGCCAGGATCATCGGCGTCATCGACAGCGACTACATGGTGCGGCCGGACTGGCTGAGGGCGCTGGTGCCGTACTTCGACGACGGCAAGATCTCCTACGTCCAGGCGCCGCAGGACCATCGCGACTGGAAGGGTGATCGCTTCAAGGAGATGCTGAACTGGGAATATGCCGGCTTCTTCGACATCGGCATGTGCCTGCGCAACGAGTACGACGCCATCATCCAGCACGGCACCATGACCCTGGTGCGCCGCGACCTGATGGAGGAGCTGGGCGGTTGGGCGACCTGGTGCATCACCGAGGACACCGAGCTTGGGCTGCGCCTGATGGAGAAGGGCTACGGCGCCATGTACAGCCGCGAGCGCTTCGGCCATGGCCTGACGCCCGATCACTTCGCCGGCTACAAGAAGCAGCGCTTCCGCTGGGCCTACGGCGCCATGCAGATCATGAAGGCGCATGCCGGCAAGATGCTGAGCAACTCGACCAAGCTCACCTTCGCGCAGAAGTACCATTTCATCGCCGGCTGGATGCCGTGGTTCGCCGATGCGCTGAACCTGATCTTCACCTGGGCGGGTCTCGCCTGGCTGCTGGCCGTCGTCCTGCCGCCGCTGTTCGGCATCAAGCCGGTCGGCCTGCCGCCGGCCGAGTTCATCCTGCCGACCATCGGCATCTTCGTCTTCAAGCTGCTCTATTCCTTCGGCCTCTACTTCGACCGCGTGCGCTGCACCTTCCGCCAGAGCATCGGCGCGTCGCTGGCGGGGCTGGCGCTCACCTACACGGTGGGCCGCGCGGTGATCTACGGCCTGATGACCAGCCGGCTGCCGTTCATGCGCACGCCCAAGATGGACGAGCGCGCCACGCTTGGCATGGCGCTCGGCATGGCACGGGGCGAGGCGGTGCTGACGATCCTGCTGTGGTTGGGCGCGATCGTGCTGTGGATGGGGGCGGGCGCCGTCAATATCGAGGCGCGCCTGTGGGCGGTCTTCATGGTCGTGCAGTCGCTGCCCTATGCCGCCGCCGTCTACGTCTCGGTGGTCAATGCGCTGGAGCAGACGCGCCATGCCCGGGCGGTGTTCGAAGCGGCGCCGCCTGCGGCCCATGTCGCCGGGCCCGCCATGCAGCCCGCACAGTAGACGCTGGCTGCTTTTCCTTGTCGACACGCGACGTTCCTCTGTTAGCGTTCGGTCATGCCCACGGTTGAACCGGCCGGCACGGCTTTATTCCTGAAGCGCTGGCTGCGCCGGCCCTTTGCCACCGGAGCCGTGGTGCCGAGCGGCAGACTGCTGGCCGAGGCGATGGCCAAGACCACCCGGACCGTCATCGACGGCCGGCCGGGCCATGTCGTCGAGCTGGGCGCCGGCACAGGCGAGGTCACCAAGGCGTTGCTGGCCGCGGGCATCGCGCCTGAGCGGCTGGTCCTGGTCGAGCGCGATCCGGAGTTCGCCACGTTCCTGCGCCGTCATTTCACCGGGCCGCGCATCGTCGAGGGCGACGCCGCCCGCCTGCCGCGCCTGCTTGCCGATCATGGCATCGCGCCGCTCGCCGCCGTCGTGTCGAGCCTGCCCTTGCTGTCGCTGCCGGCCGACGTCGTGAACGGGATCGTCGGCGGTGTCTTCGAGGCCCTGCCGCGCGGCGCCGCCGTGGTCCAGTTCACCTACGGGCCCAAGCCGCCCATCCCGCGCGCCCTGCGCCAGCGCCTGCATCTCGTCGGCGCGCACGGCAAACGCATCTGGCGGAACGTGCCGCCCGCCGTCGTCTGGACCTTCACGAGGCCCGCGGCGTGACGTCGTTCCGTTTTGACGACGCACTGCGCCGCACCATCACCGATCACCTGGGCCGCTTCGAGCTGCGCCGGCGCGCCGACACCGGCGGGCTGAAGCGCGCCGCCGTCGCTGTCGTCGTCGTCGAAGGCGATGCGCCGGGCGAGGCCGCGTTCCTGCTCACCAAGCGCACGCCGCGCCTGCGCGCACATGGTGGACAATGGGCGCTGCCTGGCGGCCGAGTCGATGCCGGCGAGACGGTCGAGCAGACCGCGCTGCGCGAGCTGCACGAGGAGCTGGGCGTGCTCGCCTCGACCGACGATATTTTAGGCACGCTCGACGACTATCCGACGCGCTCGGGCTATCTCATCGCACCGGTGGTGGTGTGGTCGCCCGGCGTCACGGTGACGGCCAACCCCGCCGAGGTCGCGGCCGCCTATCGCATCGCCTGCCGCGAGCTGTTCCGCGACGGCTCGCCCGAGATCGTGGCGATCGAAGAGTCCGACCGACCGATCATCCGCCTGCCGCTATCGGTCGCCAACGTCAACGCGCCGACCGCAGCCGTCCTCTACCAGTTCCGCGAGGTCGCGCTCGCCGGCCGCGACACGCGCGTCGACCACTACGAGCAGCCGGTGTTTGCCTGGCGTTAATCTTGCCGGACCGCGGGCCTCCAACGCTCAATCGACCGAAGGTTGAGCTCACCGCGCTCATATTATCGCTTCTACGAGGAAGATGCGGGCCGGGAGGCCCGCGGTCCGGCAAGAGCTAGGACCGTGCGCTCACGCCCGCTACCATCACCGGCCGGCGCTTCAAGAACACCGTCGTCTCCTGCTCGAGGACCGCCTCGCCATGCTGGTTGATCGTGACCTGGCGGATGCGGGCGATGCCGCGGTCGGGCTTGGAGGCCGAGAGCCTGAGCTCGGCGATGTCGGTCACCACGCGCAGCGTATCGCCCGGCCGTACCGGCCGTGGGAACTGCACCTCGCCGATGCCGGGCGAGCCCAGGCTGCACGACCGGAAGACGCCCTGGTCCAGCCACAGCCGCAAGGTCACCGCCATGGTGTGCAGGCCCGACGCGATGAGGCCGCCGAAGGTCCACTTCTTGGCGAACTCGGCATCGGTGTGAAAAGGCTGCGGATCCCACCGTTGGGCAAAATCGATGATCGCCGCTTCGGTCATGGTGAGGCCGGCGCTGGTGAACCGGTCGCCGACCTTGAAGTCCTCAAAATAACGAATGCTCATGGGACCGGCTCCATGCAGGCGGTGTCGGACAGGGCGTGGGTAGCGGGGGCGGGGAATGTCCACGAAGCCCAGCGACCTCTGGAGACTTACCGCGTTGTCCATTGTGACGGCGATTGTGTCGAGCGTGAGACGCCGTCATTTTCCGCCGCTTGTGCTAACTTGGCGGCGAAAGCAGTGGAGGAGTTTTTTTATGCGGAGTAACCCCACACGCCGGCAGGCGATGCGCTTGGCGGGTGTTGCAGGGGCGGCGCTGGCCGCGCCGGCCTTGGCGCAGGCGCCGTGGCCCACCAAGCCGGTGCGCTTCGTCGTGCCGTTCCCGCCCGGCCAGGCCGCCGACATCTTCGCCCGCCTGATTGCCGAGAAGCTGACCGACGTGTGGAAACAGCAGGTCGTGGTCGAGAACAAGGCGGGCGGCAGCGGCATTCCCGCCACCGAGTACGGCAAGAACGCGGCGCCCGACGGCTACACGCTGATGATCGTCTCGAGCGGTACCTTCGGCGTCAATCCCAGCCTCTATCCCGACCTGCCGTACCGGCCGCTGGTCGATTTCCTGCCGATCACCAACATCTTCCTGGTGCCGCTGGTGATCGTGGCCAATCCGAGCTTCCAGGCGAACACGCTCGCCGAGCTGATCGAGCTCGCCCGCAAGGAGCCGGGCCAGCTCTCCTACGCCTCGGCCG
>DATGZZ010000675.1:0-4421 GCA_035296945.1 Reyranella sp. | reverse complement strand
CGGCAGCAGGCCCGACAGGCCGAGCCCGAAGACGGCGGAGACGACGAAGAGTGCGGCCATGTCCTCGGTCACCAGGAAGCCCGCAAGCGCGGTCGCCTGGACCAGGGAACTGAACAGAAGCGTCTGGAAGCCGCCGATGCGGTCGCTCAGCCAACCCCAGAACTGGCGGGCCAGGAATGCCACGCCCAGCAGCACTGACAACATCACCGCGCCGTACTGCGAGGCGAAGCCTAGGTCACCGCAATAGGCCACCAGGTGGTTCATGGGCATCGCCATCGGGACGCAGCAGGAGAAGACCGCGACCATCAACAGGGCCATCAGCAGGTTGGGCGGCAGGCCGAGCGTCGAATCCCGATGCTGCGTTCCGGCGGGGCCGCCCGCCGTCGCCGACGGGGCGATCGGCGCGGGGTGCAGGAAGATCATGGTGAGCGCCACGCTCGACACCAGCACGAAGGCGCCGAACCACAACATGGTGTGGCGCCAGCCGACATGGTCGATGCCGAACTGCAGCAGCGGCGGCCAGATCGCGCCGGCGACCGCCTGGCCCGAGGCGATCAACGCCACCGCCTGGCCGCGGCGGCGCTCGAACCACAGGCTCACATAGGTGAGCAAGGGCGAGAACATGCAGGAGGTGCCGAACAGGCCCATCAGCACACCGTGCCCGACATAGAGCTCGAACAGGCCGCCGAAGGCCGAGAGCAGCAGGCCCGCCGCCACCATGGTCGAGCCGAAGATGACAATGGGTCGGATGCCCATGCGGCCCGCCAGCCAGCCCGCGACGATGCCGCCGAACGCGGCGCCGACATAGGAGAGCGATCCGGCGGCGGCCGGGCCCGACCGGTTGGTCTGCAACTCGGCCGCGATCTGCTTCATCGCCACGACCACGACCAGAGGCGCGCCATAGGCGATGGTCATGAGGGCCAGCGCCGCACTCGCCGTGATCCAGGCGGTACGGCTGTCCAGAAGGCTCTTCATAGCGACTCGACCTCACGCGCCAGGCGCCGGACGGATTCGACCGACACCTGGCGGGCGAGCCGGGCATGGGCCTGTCGCCAGATTGCCAGCGCCGCTTCGAGCTTGCGCGCGCCTTTTTCGGTCAGCCACACCATCCGCTTGCGCTGATCGCTTTCGACAACCGCGATCTCTAGTAGGCCGTCGGCCTCGAGCGTACGCAGCGTGCGCGACAGGGTCGACTGGTCGAGCCCCATGCGCTCGGCCAGCGCGCTCACCGTGTCGTCGTCAGCCGAGGCGATCTCGGCCATCAGGCCGAACTGGGAGAAGGAGACGCCGGCTTCGGCCATGCGCTCTTCCATAAACTGCGTCGCCCGGCGGGCCGCCAAGCGCAGGTTCCAGCCGGCACAGGACTCCAATGCCGAGCGGGCGTCGGAGCGCAGCGTTTTCGGGGCTTGTCTATGCTTGATCATTATCGTATGTATATACATAGAATGTAGATACATGGAAAGCAAGCGCCATGAAGCCAATCCTGATCGTCGGCAGCTACCTGTCGCCCTATGTCCGCAAGGTCCTGGCCTGCCTGGAAGTGAAGGGCATGGCCTACGAGGTCGACCACATCGTGCCGTTCTTCGGCGACGACCGGTTCTCCAAGCTGAGCCCGCTCAGGCGCATCCCGGTGATGGTCGACGGCGACCTCGTGCTCTCGGACTCCTCGGTGATCTGCCAGTACCTCGAGGACAAGCAGCCCGCCCCGGCGCTGTTGCCCAAGGACATCGCCGACCGCGCGCGGGCACGCTGGCTGGAAGAGTTCGCCGACACCCGCATGGGCGACGTCTTCATTTGGCGCTTCTTCAACCAGATCGCCATCCGGCCATCGGTGTGGGGCGAGAAGGGCGACCGCGACATGGTCGATCGCACGCTCAAGGAGGAGATCCCGACGGTGCTCGACTATCTCGAAGGCGAGGCACCGGCCGACGGCTTCCGATTCGGCAGCACCTTGTCGGTAGCCGACATCGCCATCGCCGCCTTCTTCCGCAACGCCGGCTGGGTGCGCTTCCAGATCGACGCGGCGCGCTGGCCGAGGACGGCGGCCTGGATCGCCCGCGTGCTCGCCTCACCGCCGCTCGCCAAACTCGCGAAGATCGAAGAGGCAGTATTGCGTGTACCGATCCCCGAGCAACGCACGGCGCTCAAGGCGATGGGCGCCCCGATCAGTGCCGAGACCTACGCCGGTGCCGCACCGCGCCGTGGCGTGATGCCGATCTAGTGTATGCTCTTGCCGGACCGCGGGCCTCCAGGCCCGCTCATGTGGAGCGCGGACCTCCAGGTCCGCTCATGATCATGATGCGGACTTGGAGGTCCGCGCTCCGATGAGGATGTGCGGGCCTGGAGGCCCGCGGTCCGACAAGAAAGATCTCTCGTGCGGCGCATCCATCCTTTCGTCTACGGCCATGTCGTTGCCGCGCTGGTCGTCGGCGCAGCAGCCGGTCTCACGCTGGACATGCAGGCTGCCGTCATGGGTGCCGTCGGGCTCGCCGCCGGCGCCATGATCAGCTCGACCGTCTGCTGGTGGAAGCCGGGCCTCGACGCGCCGGCCTGGCAGCTGATCCCGGCCGCCATCCTCGCCAATCCGCTGATGCTGCTGGCACTGGGCTTCATGGCTGTCGATGCCGACTGCATCGTCGGCAACAAGCGAGGCTGGAACTGCATCGGCGCCGCCATCGCGCTCCTGGTTGCGGGCGTCTGCTTGGTGCCGCCGTTCGGCGGCTGGCTGTGGCGCTGGTGGAAGCGCCGCCGGCCAGCGCCTGGAACAACCTAGTGGCTGTTCACGGGTCGACTGACAGCACTGCCAGCAGTCAGAGTCGGCCACACAAGGCTTGGTATAACGGCCGCGTCGGCCCACGATAAGGACCCCCTTCTGGAGCGCCAAAAGTCGCAATAGCGAAACGCGCCATCCCCCGCCGGGCATGGCTACGGCCGTTGACTTAACTATAGTTATTGACAAGCACGGCAGTTGTCAGTAGCATACGGCGTCTGTCGCTCTATGCATCGTCTATCCGACTCACAACAGCCCGCTGGCTTAGGCTGCAATCGCCTTCGCCAGTCTCCCGCGGATCATCTCCTCGGCCTCGCCGACGATGCGCTCGATCAGTTCCTTGCAGGTCGGCACGTCCTGGATCAGGCCCATCACCGTGCCGGCCGACCAGATGCCGTGTTCCATGTCGCCGGTCTCGTAGACCACCTTGCCGCGCGTGCCCGCGACGAGGGGGCCGATCTCCTGGATGGTCTTGCCCTCATGCTCCATCTCGATCGCCTTCTTGGCCACCGAGTTGCCGAACACGCGGCTGGTGTTGCGCAGGGTGCGGAAGATCAGCGAGGTCGAGCGCTCGTCGCCGCTCACCAGGGCCTGCTTCACGTTGTCGTGGATGGGCGCTTCCTTGGTCGCCATGAAGCGGGTGCCCATGTTGATGCCCTCGCAGCCCAAGGCGAGCGCCGCCACGAGGCCGCGCGCGTCGCCGAAGCCGCCGGAAGCCAGCATCGGGATTTTGATGACGTTGGCCGCCGCCGGCAGCAGCACCAGGTTGGGGATGTCGTCCTCGCCGGGATGGCCCGCGCATTCAAAGCCGTCCATCGAGATCGCATCGACGCCGATCTTCTCGGCCGACACGCCGTGGCGCACCGAGGTGCATTTGTGGATCACCTTGATGCCGGCGTCCTTGAGCTTGGGCAGGAAGGGCTTTGGATTGTTGCCGGCGGTCTCGACGATCTTGACGCCCGAATCGATGATGGCGTCGATGTATTCGCCGTAGGGCCGCGGCACCAGGGTCGGCAGGATGGTGAGGTTCACGCCGAACGGCTGGTCGGTCATCTCGCGGCAGCGCTTGACCTCCTTGCGCAGGTCCTCGGGCGTGGGCTGGGTGAGGCCGGTGAGGATGCCGAGCCCGCCGGCATTGGACACCGCCGATGCAAGCTCGGCGCGGCCGACCCACTGCATGCCGCCCTGCACGATCGGGTGCTTGATGCCGAACATCTCGGTGAAGCGCGTCTTGATCATCTGGCCGTCTCTCCCGCGGGATCCTTCATGCGGCCAGCATTAGCGAACCTGGTCCGTGCGCACTAGCCCCCGGAACGGCCTTCCGCAGCGCGGATTGCGGAGCGTTGAGCGGGACTCAATGCGCCTCGAGCCAGGCCAGCACATCGGCGCGAGTCGGCGCGCGGGCCTGCAGGAAGTCGGCGAAGGCGCCGACGATGGTGAGATGATCGACCTCCTCGTAGAGCTTGAGCTCGACCGGCGCGCGAGCGGCCTGCCAGGCCGCGGCCAGCCGTTCGCTGTTGCGCGGTGCCACCAGCCGGTCGGCGGTGCCGTGCAGCAGCAGGGCGGGCGGCAGCGGCGCCGTGGCGTGGCTGATCGGCTGGATCGCGGCATCGTCGGCATCGTCGAAGATGTCGCGCAGCCAGCGATAGCT
>DATGZZ010000674.1:0-3532 GCA_035296945.1 Reyranella sp. | reverse complement strand
TCAATCCGCAGGGCATGGCCGCCGTGCCGCCCGACCTCGCCGGCAACACGGCGATGAGCTTCATCACCAACACCAACTGGCAGGCTTACGCCGGCGAACAAGCCATGAGCTACCTGTCGCAGATGATGGGCCTGGCGGTGCAGAACTATCTAAGCGCCGCCACCGGCGTTGCGCTGGCGATGGCCCTGGTACGCGGCTTCGCGCGCGCCAATGCCAAGGGCATCGGCAACTTCTGGGCCGACCTGGTACGCGCCACGCTCTACGTGCTGCTGCCCGCCTGCATCGTGCTCGCGCTGTTCTATGTCTGGCAAGGCGTGCCGCAGAACCTCGGCGGCTACGTCGAGGCGACGACCCTGGAGGGCGCCAAGCAGACCATCGCCCAGGGGCCGGTAGCATCCCAGCTCGCCATCAAGATGCTGGGCACCAACGGCGGCGGCTTCTTCAACGCCAACTCCGCCCATCCCTACGAGAACCCGACGGCGCTGTCGAACTTCGTGCAGATGCTGACGATCTTCGTGATCGGCGCGGCGCTGACCAACGTGTTCGGCCGCGCCGTCGGCGACGAGCGCCAGGGCTGGGCGATCCTCGCCGCCATGGGCGTGCTGTTCCTGGCCGGCGTCTTCGTCGCCTACTGGGCGGAGGCCGGCGGCAATCCGCTGATCGCGGCCCTTGGCGTCGACAATGCCGCCGGCAACATGGAAGGCAAGGAGGTGCGCTTCGGCGCGCCGCTCTCGGCGCTCTTCGCCGTGATCACGACGGCGGCGTCGTGCGGCGCGGTCAATGCCATGCATGACAGCTTCATGCCGCTCGGCGGCATGATCCCGCTGCTTAACATCATGCTGGGCGAGATCATCGTCGGCGGCGTCGGCGCCGGCCTCTACGGCATGCTGCTGTTCGCCATCCTGGCGATCTTCCTGGCCGGCCTGATGGTCGGGCGCACGCCGGAATATGTCGGCAAGAAGATCGAGGCGCGCGAGGTCAAGTTCACCATGCTCGCGATCCTGTCGGTGCCGCTCGCCATCCTGGGCTTCACCGCCGTGGCGGCCGTGGTGCCGGCGGGCCTCGCCGGCCCGGCCAATGCCGGCCCGCATGGCTTCAGCGAGATCCTCTATGCCTTCACCTCGGCCGCCGGCAACAACGGCAGCGCCTTCGCCGGCCTCTCGGCCAACACGCTCTTCTACAACAGCACGCTCGCGGTCACGATGCTGATCGGCCGCTTCGCCATCATCGTGCCCATGCTGGCCGTCGCGGGCTCGCTCGCCGCCAAGCGCAAGGCCGCGGCATCCGTCGGCACCTTCCCGACCCACGGCGGGCTGTTCGTCGGCCTGCTGATCGGCGCCGTGCTGATCGTGGGCGGCCTCACCTTCCTGCCGGCGCTGGCGCTCGGCCCGATCGTCGAGCACTTCGCCCTGCTCGCCGGCACGCTGTACTGAGAGGCGCGTCATGACTCGGCAAGACAAGTCGCCGTCGCTGTTCGATGCGGCGATCCTGAAGCCCGCCGTCGTCGAGAGCTTCCGCAAGCTCGACCCCCGCGAGCTGGTGAAGAATCCGGTGATGTTCACCGTCGAGATGGTGGCGCTGGTCGCCACGGTGATCATGGTGCGCGACACCATCGGTGGCGCGCCGCATATCGGCTTCGAGATCCAGATCGTCGCCTGGCTGTGGGTCACCGTGCTGTTCGCCACCTTCGCCGAGGCGGTGGCCGAAGGCCGCGGCAAGGCACAGGCCGACACCTTGCGCCGCATGCGCAGCGAGACCATGGCCAAGCTGTTGCTGGGCGTCGACGACATGTTCGAGCCGGTGCGCGCCCACACGCTGAAGGTCGGCGACAAGGTTCTGGTCGAGGCGGGCGACCTGGTGCCGGGCGACGGCGAGATCTACGAGGGCGTGGCCACCATCGACGAATCGGCCATCACCGGCGAATCAGCGCCCGTTATCCGCGAGGCGGGTGGCGACCGCTCGGCGGTGACCGGCGGCACCAAGGTGCTGTCGGACCGCATAAAGGTCCGCATCACCGCCGAGCAGGGTAGCAGCTTCCTCGATCGCATGATCGCCCTGGTCGAGGGCGCGTCGCGCGCCAAGACGCCCAACGAGCTGGCGCTGAGCGTGCTTCTCGCCGCCTTCACCATCATCTTCGTGCTGGCCGTCGTCACCATCCCGAGCTTGGCCGCCTATGCCGGCGGTGCGGTCTCGGTGGTCGTGCTGATCGCGCTCTTCGTCACCCTGATCCCGACCACGATCGGCGCGCTTCTCTCGGCGATCGGCATCGCCGGCATGAACCGCCTGGTGCGTTTCAACGTGCTTGCCCTGTCGGGCCGCGCCGTCGAGGCGGCGGGCGACGTCGACACGCTGCTGCTCGACAAGACCGGCACGATCACGCTGGGCAACCGGCATGCCACCGAGTTCATCGCCCTCAGCGGCGTGGCCGAGGATGACGTTGCGCGCACGGCCCAGCTCGCCAGCCTGGCGGACGAGACGCCGGAGGGCCGTTCGATCGTTGTGCTGGCCAAGGAGAAATACGGCCTGCGCGGCGTCGATATGGCCGAGCGCAACGCCCGGTTCATTGCCTTCACGGCGCAGACGCGCATGAGCGGTGTCGACATCGACGGCTCGGTGATCCGCAAGGGCGCGGTCGATGCCGTCGTCGAGCACGCCCGCAGGATGGGCGTGCCGGTGCCGGCCGACGAGCTCGACCGCATCGCCAGCACCATCGGCAAGCAGGGCGGCACGCCGCTTGCGGTGTCGCGCGACGGCAGCGTGTTGGGCGTCGTCTACCTCAAGGACATCGTCAAGGGCGGCATCCGCGAGCGCTTCGCTGAGCTCCGCGCCATGGGCATCCGCACCGTGATGATCACCGGCGACAACCCGCAGACGGCGGCCGCGATCGCGGCCGAGGCCGGCGTCGACGACTTTCTGGCGCAGGCCACGCCCGAAGCCAAGCTCCGCCTGATCCGCGAGGAGCAAGGCAAGGGCAAGCTGGTGGCGATGTGCGGCGACGGCACCAACGATGCGCCGGCGCTCGCCCAGGCCGACGTTGGCGTCGCCATGCAGACCGGCACCTCGGCGGCCCGCGAGGCCGGCAACATGGTCGATCTCGACAGCGATCCGACCAAGCTCATCGAGATCGTGGCGATCGGCAAACAGCTCCTGATGACCCGGGGCGCGCTCACGACCTTCTCGATCGCCAACGACGTTGCGAAATACTTCGCCATCATCCCGGCCATGTTCATCGCCTTCTATCCGCAGCTCGGCCTCCTGAACGTCATGCAGCTCGCCACGCCGCAGTCGGCCATCCTGTCGGCCATCATCTTCAACGCGCTGATCATCGTGGCCCTGATCCCGCTGGCGCTGCGCGGCGTGCAGTACCGGCCGGGCGGGGCGGCGGCGCTGCTGCAGAGAAACCTGCTGATCTACGGCCTGGGCGGCCTGATCGTGCCGTTCGTCGGCATCAAGCTGATCGACCTGTTCGTCGCCGCCGTTGGTCTCGCCTGAGGAGGGCGTCATGCTGAAATCCATCCGCGCCTCGATCGTC
>DATGZZ010000673.1:0-2307 GCA_035296945.1 Reyranella sp. | reverse complement strand
GCCGTCACCAGCACGTCGGGCAGCGCCTCGGTGATCAAGGCAGCGAGCCGCTTCTCGTGCACGGGATTGGCATAGGCATTGAGCAGGCAGATCGCGACGGCGCGATAGGTGCCGGCCTTGATGGCCGGGATCAGCGCGCTCTTCACCGTCGCTTCGTCGAGCGCCGTCTCGATCGAGCCGTCGGCGCTGATCCGCTCCGGCGCCTCGAAGCAGTCCTTGCGGCGCACCGGCGGCGCCGGCTTGGCGTAGAACAGGTCGTAGATGTTGCGCCGGTCGTGGCGCTGCATGAACAGGAGATCGCGGAAGCCGGCCGTGGCGACGAACGCGACCGCCGCGCCCTTGCGCTCCAGCACCGCGTTGGTGGCGACCGTCGAGCCGTGGCCGAGGTCCTCGATCTTCGCCAGATCGATGCCCGAGGCGGTAAGAGCCGCGAAGGCGCCGACGTCCGGGCTTTTGGGCGTGCTCGGGACCTTGGTGACCACGACCTTGCCGCCTTCGACGGCCACCAGGTCGGTGAAGGTGCCGCCGACCTCGACGCCGACGCGCATCAGCTTTGCGGTCCGATGAGCTTTCCCTGCAATTCGGCGATCTGCTTCTTCAGGTCCTCGTTCTCCTCGCGCGCCTTGGCGGCCATGGCCTTCACCGCCTCGAACTCGTCGCGGCGGGGAATGTCCATGCCGTCCAGGATCTTGGCGATCTGGTCGCGGACACGGGCCTCGACCTCGTCCTTGACGCCGGTCAACGCCCCCATGGCGCCGTTGGCCATCTTGGTGAGGTCGTCGATGAACGGATTGCGGGTCTGCATGATTGTGACTCCTGATGCGGCGAGTATGGGCGGCTGGTAGCATCCCATCAAGAACGCCCGAGAACGCCGGAGGAGCCCCGTGGGTCTGGTCAAAGTCGAGTCGAGCGAAGGCATCACCACCATCACCATGACGCGCGCCGAAAAGCGCAACGCGTTGAACCAGCAGCTTTGTGACGAGCTTTTGGACGCCTACACGGCCTTCGAGGCGGGGCCCGACCAGGTCGCCGTTCTGCAGGCCGATGGCCCGGCCTTCTGCGTCGGCGCCGATCTCAAGGAGCCGCCGGCCGCGATGTGGAAGGCCGTCCCGCATGTCAGCCACAAGCTCAGCAAGCCGGTGATCGGCGTCACCCAGGGCTGGGTGATCGGCGGCGCCATCTGCATGGTGATGACCTGCGATCTGATGGTGTCGGCCGACACCACCAAGTTCATGTACCCCGAGGCCAAGGTCGGCGTGTTCGGCGGCCTGATGCCCGGCATCGTCTCGCGCATGCCGCACAAGGTCGCCATGGAGCTCCTCCTCCTGGGCGAAGAGATCTCGGTGAAGCGCGCGTATGACGTGGGCTTCGTCAACAAGGTCGTGCCACTGGGCGAGGAGCGCAAGGAAGGGCGGCGCATGGCCAAGATCATCGCCGAGTCCGCGCCGCTGGTGATCCGCACCCTGCGCGACTTCGCCAACCAGACCTTGCCGCGCGGGCCGGCCGAGATCTTCGTGCCCGAGCGCTACAAGCTCGAGCGCATCGCCGGCAGCGAAGACCGCAAGGAAGGCGCCGCCGCCTTCCGTGAGAAACGCGCGGCGCGATTCAAAGGCAGGTAGGCCATGGGCGATCTTCTCCTCGTCGGTTGCGGCAAGATGGGCGGCGCCATGCTCGAGGGCTGGCTGGCGCGCGGGCTCTCGGCCGCCGATGTCATCGTTGCCGAGCCGGTCGATGCACTGCGGCCGCGCACGTCGGGCGTGCGCGCCGTCGCCTCGACCTCCGACGTGGCCAAGACGCCCGAGATCGTCGTGCTGGCGGTCAAGCCGCAGTCGATGGACGGCGTGTTGCCTGACCTGAAACGCTTTGCCGACGAGGGCGCGGTGTTCCTGTCGATCGCCGCCGGCAAGACGTTGAAGTATTTCGCGAGCCATCTCGGCACGACGGCCAAGATCGTGCGCTCGATGCCCAACACGCCGGCGGCGGTGCGCCAGGGCATCAGCGTGGCGACGGCGGCGCGCGGCGTGTCGGAGGCCGAAAAGAAGCGCTGCCATCAGCTGCTCGAAGCCGTCGGCCAGGTCGTGTGGGTCGACGACGAGGCCCTGATGGATCCGGTCACCGCCTTGTCGGGCAGCGGTCCGGCCTACGTCTTCCTGCTGGTCGAGGCGATGGCGGCGGCCGGCGCCAAGCTCGGGCTTACGCCCGACATGGCCATGCAGCTTGCTCGCGCCACCGTGGCAGGCAGCGGCGAGCTCCTGAAGCAATCGAGCGAACCGGCCTCGCAACTGCGCGTTAACGTCACCAGTCCCG
>DATGZZ010000672.1:0-3122 GCA_035296945.1 Reyranella sp. | reverse complement strand
GTCAAGGTCGAGATCCTGGGCTTCACGACGCGCGCCTGGAAGGGCGGCCAGAGCCGCGAGCAATGGCTCGCCGCCGGCAAGCCCGCCAACCCGGGCCGCCTCAACGATCTTCGCCACATCATCTACAAGCCGGCCGATGCCCCGTGGCGCCGGGCGCGGAAAAACCTCGGCCTGATGCTGCGCGAGGGCATCCTCAAGGAGAACATCGACGGCGAGGCATTGCTGTGGGCGCACAACCGCCTGCTGCCGCGCACCGAAGAGCGCAAGATCATGATGGTGATCTCCGACGGCGCGCCGGTCGACGATTCGACCTTGTCGGTCAATCCCGGCAACTACCTGGAGCGGCACCTGCGCGACGTCATCGACTGGATCGAGACGCGCTCGCCGGTGGAACTGATCGCCATCGGCATCGGCCATGACGTCACGCGCTACTACCGCAAGGCCGTCACCATCGTCGACGCCGACCAGCTTGGCGGCACGATGATGGAGCAGCTCGCTTCGCTGTTCGACGAGGAAGAGGCCAAGGCCGTGCGCGCCGCCCGCGGCCAGCGGAACAATCCCAAGGCCGCCAAGGGTGGCGCCGGCAAGTCGGGCCGCCGCGCCGCCTGATCTTGCACTCCATCCTCCGCTCGCTGTTCGTCGTCTGCCTGCTCGCCTCCGCTTGCGCCGGCGCCTCGCCGCCGCCGGCGGTGGCGCAGGAGCAGACGCTCGAGATCAGGACGTCCTCGCAGCCCTTCAAGATCGACGACCCGTCGGCCAAGGTCATCGGCCGCCTGGTGTGGCGCGGCGGCCTCGTGCTGTCGGCCAACACGCGCCATTTCGGCGGCTGGTCGGACCTGCACATCTCGCCCGACGGCAAGACCCTGACCTCGATCTCAGACGAGGGCGCCTGGCTCACCGCCACCATCGAGTATGACGGCGAGGCCAACCTCATGGGGCTCTCTGGCGCGCGCATCGGCCAGCTCCACGGCCTCGACGGCCGGCTGATCGCAAGCAAGGCCGAGGCCGACGCCGAGGCGATGGCGCGCCTGCCCGACGGCTCGTGGCTGGTGGCCTTCGAGCGCGACCACCGGCTGTGGCGCTACCGGACGCTGACCGCGACGCCAACGCCGGTCGAAGGCCCGGCCGAGATCGCCCGCCAGCCGGCCAACGGCGGCATCGAGGCGCTGGCGGCGCTGGGCGACGGCCGCGTCATCGCCATCAGCGAGGAATACAGCGAGCAGGCCGGCACGGTGATGGGCTGGATCGGCACGCCGTCAGCGGCCGGCCGCTACCAGTGGCGCTCGTTCAGCTACGCCACCCTCCCCGACTTCCGGCCGACCGCCATCGCGCGGCTGCCCGACGGCTCGTTCGCCGTGCTCGAGCGGGCGTTCGATTTCGCGCGCGGCGTGCGCTGCCGCGTCATGCGCTTCGACGCCAGCCAGCTCGTGGCCGGCGGCAGGGTGCAGGCCGAGGAACTGGCGCGCCTCGCCTCGCCTTATGCAGTCGACAATCTGGAAGGCATCGCCGCGACCCGCGGGCCGCGCGGCGAGACGCTGATCTGGCTGATCTCGGACGACAACTTCAATCCGCTTCAGCGCAACATCCTGCTCTTGTTCGAGCTGGCAAAGTAAAGGCCGCTTACGCGGCCTTTTTTGCATCCTTCTTGGCCTTGGCCGAGACCACCCGGCGCTTCAGTACCTTCATCTCGGGGCTGAGCTTGCTGTCGTTGGTGCCCAGCAGGTAGGCGTCGATGCCGCCATTGTGCTCGATGGTCTTCATGCCGCGCGGGGTGATCCGCAGGCGCACCGTGTGGCCCAGCGCATCCGACAGGACCGACCCGACCTGCAGGTTGGACATGAACCGGCGCCGGGTCTTGTTGTTGGCGTGGCTCACATTGTTGCCGTATTGCACGGACTTGCCCGACAGGGCGCAACGACGAGGCATGGCGGCTTCCGCTAAAAAACGATCCCGCCGAAGGGCGGGAAGGCCGGCTTTTTAAGGGCCCGGGCACCCCCCGTCAACCGCCCCTTACGCGAACCAGTCCACCACCCGCTCGCTGATATCCTCGACCTGATCCTCCGGAATCACCCGTCCGCGGGCCGAGATTCCCGCCGCATGCACGGTTTCGGGGTCTCCGGAGACCAGGGGGTGCCACCAATAGAGGTCCTGCTTGAAGTGAACCAGCCGGTAGCCGCAGGTCTTGGGGAGCCAGTCCATCTTGGCCACCACCTTTGGGGTGAGCTGGATGCAGTCCGGCACGATCTTCTTGCGGTTCTTGTAGTCCCGGCAGCGCGCCGTCTTGGGGTCCAGAAGCTTGCAGCAGGTGTCGGTCTGGGCGAGCTCGCCGGAGCCCTCGTATTCGAGCTTGTTGACGCAGCACATGCCGCAGCCGTCGCAGAGGGATTCCCACTCCTGCTGGGACATCTGGGCCAAGGTCTTGCGCTTCCAGAACGGCAGCTCCTGCTGGGCTGCGGCGCGACGGGCACGACGGACGAGGGACTTAGCGGCCATGGAATGCCTCTAGCATACGACGGGCCGCGGCGGCGGGGGTTGCGCGGCCGGCTTCGACCTCGCGCTCCAGGCCCGCCACCAGTTTCTTCACTCCGGGATGCTTGCGCAACTCGGCCAGCAGGGTTTCCCCCACCTCGTTCCACATCCAGGCGCGCGCCTGGTCGGCGCGGCGGCGGGCGACGCCCTTCTCGCCCACGGCCTCCATGAAGCGCGCGATGACCTGCCAAACCTCGACCACGCCCTCGCCGGTGAGGGCCGATGCGGTCGCGACCTCGGGCGTCCAGCCCGCGGTCGGCGAGCGCAGCATGCGCAGCGCGTGCTGATAGTCCGACGCCGAGCGCCTGGCGGTGGCCAGAAGGTCGCCGTCGGCCTTGTTGACCACGATCAGGTCGGCGAGCTCGATGACGCCGCGCTTGATGCCCTGCAGGTCGTCGCCGCCCGCCGGCAGCAGCAGCACGATGAACATGTCGACCATGTCGGACACCGCGGTCTCCGACTGGCCGACGCCCACGGTCTCGACGATCACCGTGTCGAAGCCCGCCGCCTCGACCAGCAGCATGGTCTCGCGCGTGCGCCGCGCCACGCCGCCCAAGGTCGCGCCCGCGGGCGAGGGCCGGATGAAGGCGCCA
>DATGZZ010000671.1:0-9563 GCA_035296945.1 Reyranella sp. | reverse complement strand
CGACGCAGCTGAACTGGATCCTGGGCGCAGCCTTCTGCCGCGAGTCGGCCTCGCCCATACCGACAAGCGAGGCTCAGTTCGTCGCCGACGCCGTCAAGGTCCGAGACTGAGCGGCCAACCTGCCGCGCAGTCCCGGGTTGTGGCCTATTCGACCACGATTTCGACGCGACGGTTCTGCGGCTCGCGCACGCCGTCGGCAGTCTTGACCAGAAGGCCCTGTTCGCCGCGGCCGATCACGGCGATGTTGGCGGCCGGCACGCCTTCGCGGACCAGCGCATTCTTCACCGCATTCGCACGTCGCAGCGACAGCGCCATGTTGTAGGCCTCGGGACCCGACGTATCGGTGTGACCGGTCGCACGGATGCGGGCGGCGCCCTTGCTCTTGTAGGCGCTGGCGGCCTGGCCGATGACGTTCAGCGAGGCCTGCGACAGGGTCGAACTATCCCAATCGAAGAACACCATGAAGGAAGGCGGCGTTGCAGGCGCCGGTCCCGGCGGTGGCGCCGCGGCCATCGGCGGGGCGAATTTGTACTGCCCGTAGACCATCGCCACGATGTTGGAGTTGTTCACCCCGACATTGACGCCGTTGATGACGACGCTGGCATTGGTGGTGCCGACGTAGCGACCTTCGAGGGCAACGCGCCATTGGCTGTCGATGTTGTAGCCCAGGCCGAGGATGCCCTCGTAGGCGAACAGCGTGTTCTGCAGGAATGTGTTGCCGTCGACGAACGCGATGCCCGCGCCGGCGCCGATATACGGTGTGATGGTCGATGCTGGGAAGAAGTCGTAGAGGACTTTGCCCATGACATGCAGCTGATGGGCATTGCCGCTGAAATTCGATGCAGCGGCGGTTCCGGCAAGATTGGCGGTGAAGGGGATGAAGCCAAAGCCGACTTCGAGTTCGACGCGCGGTCCGACGAAGTCGTAGCCCGCGACGACGTCGGCCAGCAGGCCGGTCGTGCTGCTGAACGATCCGCCGACCGATGTCGTGCTGGTGAGGTACCAGGCCGCGCCAACGCCGGCGCCGATGTAGAAGCCAGGCAACGGTGCGAATTCCTGTGCGTAACCCATCGAGGGTAGGGCAACCAGGGCGCCTGCGACGAACAAAGCCTTCTTCATCCGCGTACCTCATTGTGTGTGTGTCCGTGTCATTTTACACGGTGCACGAGGACTTGGCTGCAGTTTTGCCGTAGACCGGCCGTGACTCCGACGCAGTGTGGCCATAAAGCAACAGGGCCTTGGCCAATATTTCACCAGCCGAGCGCTCGATCGTTTTACGTTCAATCGGTGCGAAATTTTCGGAAGGGTGTCCGATGCCGTGGTTGGTGATGCGCGCTGCATCGCCGATCCGTTTTCAGCTAGAAATTGCGGATGCCTGGGGCCTAAAGCGCAAGCGGGATCCGACGCGCCGACTGGAGAACATCAAATGACACGGCCCCAACCCGCCTGGCGATCGCTGCTGTTCGTGCCGGTGCTTTCGGAACGCTTCCTGGCGAAGGCCCATGAGCGCGGCGCCGATGCCATCATCCTCGATCTCGAGGACTCGATCCTGCCGACGCGCAAAGCGGACGCCCGCGCCGCGCTGCCCGCCGCCGTCCCGCGCGTCGCCCAGAAGGGCGCCGATGTCGTGGTGCGCATCAACCGGCCGCTTGACCTCGCCGTCGCCGACATCGCGGCATCCGTCATGCCGGGTGTCGCCGCACTGATGCTGCCCAAGGTCATGGGCCCCGAGCATGTCCGGTTGCTGGCCGAGCTGGTGGCTGACCGCGAGGCCGCTCTCGGCATGCCGATCGGCCATACGCGCTTCCTCGCCTTGATCGAATCGCCGGCGGCGCTGCCGCATCTCTACGCCATCGCCGCCGAGCCGCGCATGGCAGGCATGTCGGTCGGTGGCGAGGACATGGCGACCGAGCTCGGCGCCATCCCCTCGGCCGACAGCATGTACGTCTTCGCCATGCAGGGCCTGGCCGCGGCGCGGGCGGCCGGCATCCTGCCCATGGGCTCGATGGGGCAGCTGGCCAACATCAACGACCTCGAGTCTTACCGGGCCGGACTGAAGCGCGGCAAAGCGCTGGGCTTCACCACTGCATCCTGCATCCATCCCGCGCACGTACCGATCATCAACGAGGAGTACGGCGCTTCCGACGTCGAGCTCGACCGCGCCCGCCGCCTGATCGCGGCCTTCGACGCCGCGGCGGCTGAAGGGGCCGGGGCCGTCGCCTTCGAAGGCAGCATGATCGACCTGCCGGTGGTCATCCGGGCGCGCCGGCTGCTCGAGCGCGCCGCGTCGTGGGCGCGATGAGGTCGACGACGCGAGTCGTCGCTCAACTCGCGCCCCAGCGCAGCACCCAGTATTCCAACCTGGCGCGCGATCTCGCCGAGGCGGAATTGCTGGCCTCGCCGATTGGGTCGACATTGCAGGACGTCTCGCTGCAAAAAATTGCCGGTCAGGACTACGTGCAATTCAGCTTGCCGGGCCCGATCACAGACGAGACGGCCCGCCTGCTGGCCAGCATGGCGATGCTGGGCGGCGTCTTCGAGACCTTTGACTCCATCGGAGACGTCAGCGGCCCGTTGCTGCGTCCGGTGCCGGCAACCCATCCGGCCTTCATCTCGCCCGACATGGCCGCCACCCGGCGCTACAAGGGCAAGACCAACGAAGCCTTCACGCACTTCCTTTGCAACATGGCAAAGTACGCGTCGGCGTTCGCTCAGGAGGAGTGGGCGGCCCTCGATGTCGTCGATCCGCTGTGCGGCGGCGGGACCACGCTGTTCACGGCCCTGTCGCTGGGCGCCGACGTCGCCGGTCTCGATGCCGACCGCACCGATGTCGAGAGCACGGCGGCCTTCATCACCCAGTATTGCCGGGAGAACCGCATTGCGCTTGCCACCAAGGAGGAGCGCCTGCGCAAGCTCGGTGCGCGGCGCTGGCTTTTCCAGATTGGCCGGGACGATGTGCGGCGCTGCATGCTGGCTCTTGGCGATGCCAGCCGGACCTCCGAGCTGCTCGCAGGATTCGGCCGGCCGCATCTGATCGTCACCGATCTTCCCTATGGCATCCAGCACAGTGGCCCTCTGCACGGCCTGCTCGCCGATTGCCTTCCCGCCTGGGCCGAACTGCTGGTACCCGGCGGCGCCATTGCCTTCTCGTGGGATTCGACCCGGCTCGATCGGCAGGAGATGATGACGCTGGTCGGCAAGGTCGCCGACGTCGAGGTCGTCGACCGGCCGCCCTACGATCGCCTGGCGCATCGTGTCGATCGTGTCATCAAACGGCGGGATGTGCTGGTCGCGCGGCGACGCTAAAGTGTTCGCGGGAGGAAAGAGGCGATGAAGCTCGGTCTCTTCATGAACACGCAGTGGCGGCAGGGCGCCGATCTCGGTCCGGAGCTCCAGAACCTGATCGAGCAGGTGCGCGTGGCCAAGGCGAGCGGGCTTGCCTCGGTGATGGTCGGCCAGCATTTCCTGTCGAGCCCGGTGCAGATGTTCCAGGCCATGCCGCTGCTGTCGCGCCTTGCCGCGGAGGCCCAAGGCATGCGGCTGGGACCGGGGCTGCTGCTCCTGCCGTTGCTCAATCCGGTGATCGTGGCGGAGGAGACCGCGACGCTCGACTGGTTGACTGACGGCAATGCCATCATCGGCCTGGGGCTGGGCTATCGCCAGGAGGAGTTCGATTCCATCGGCGTCCCCATGAAGCAGCGCGTGTCGCGTTTCGTCGAGGGCGTCGAGGTGATCCGCAAGCTGTGGGCCGGCGATGTCGTTGAACATCGCGGCCGTTACCACACGCTCGACAAGGTGCAGGCGAGCCTCAAGCCCAAGCAACCCGGCGGCCCGCCGATCTGGATGGCGGGCGATTCGGAGGCGCCGGTGGCGCGTGCCGCCAGGCTCGCCGACGCCTGGATGCCCTCGCCGCTGGTGAGCGAGGAGGGGGTGAAGAAGCTCGGCGTCCTGTTCCGCGAGACGCGCGCCGCGGCCGGCCTGCCGCCGGCAAGAGAGTTCCCGATCATCCGCGAGTGCCACGTCGGCAGCGGCACCGGCAAGGCACTCGACGAGGTGCGCGAGCCCTTGTCCTTCAAGTACGAGGCCTATGCCAGCTGGGGCAGCGCCTCGGGCTTCGTGCCCGGCGACCGAATCCGCGCCGATTTCGACAAGTTCGCCGCCAACCGCTTCATCATCGGCTCGCAGGACGAGGTGGTCGAGCAGATCGGCCGCTACGGCGAGCGCACCGGCACCGACCATATCCTGGTGCGCGTGCAGTGGCCGGGCTTGGAGCAGAAGACGGCCGTGCACACCCTCGAGCGGCTGGGCCGCGTCATCGAACAACTAGGCTGAGTGAGTGATGCCCAAGACTTTGTTCATCGATTCGACCCCCGACATCGACAGCGTCTGGAAGAAGGTCCACGGCCCGTCCGACATCCCGGTCAAGGTCAACATGGGGCCGGTGGCCGCCGACGCCATCCCCAAGCTGATCGAGGGTTACGACACCGTCATCAACGATGCGACCTACTTCAATGAGGAGACGTTGAAGCGCTGTACCGGGCTGAAGCACATCGTGTTCCTGGGTACCGGGGCGGCGAGCTTCGTCGATCTCGCGGCGGCGGCGAAGGTCGGCATAAAAGTCTCGACCATCTCGGGCTATGGCGACACGACGGTGGCTGAGCACGCCATGGGCCTGGTGTTTGCCGCGGCTCGCCACATCGGCACCATGCATGCCTTGATGCAGGGCGGCGGCTGGCGGCCGATGCAGGGCATGGAGCTGCGCGGCAAGACGCTGGGCGTGATCGGGCTGGGCGGCATCGGCCGCGAGATGGCCCGCATCGCCAGCGGCATCGGCCTCAAGGTCATTGCGTGGAACCGTTCGCCGCGGCCGGATGCCAACGTGCCGATGGTCGACATCGACGAGCTCCTGAAGCAGTCCGACATCGTCAGCCTGCATCTTGGCCTCAACGATCATACGAGGGGCTTCCTAGACCGTGCCAGGCTCCGAAAGGCGAAGAAGGGCGTCATCGTCGTCAATACCGCGCGCGCCGGCGTCGTCGACGAGCCGGCCCTGATCGAGCTGCTGAAGTCTGGCCATGTCGGGCACTACGCGACCGATGTATTCGCCAAGGAACCGGTCGATCCCAACGAGCCGCTGCTCAAGCTCGCCAATGTCACGCTGACGTCGCACGCCGGCTACAACACGCCCGAGGCAGCGATGACGATGTATCGCCGTGCCATCGACCTGGCGAAGGCCGGCTGATCTTCTCCTCCCCCGTCATACGGGGGAGGGTAGGGAGGGGGAGAGCTTCAAAGGTGATGTCGAAGTTCCGACGTCATGATCTCATCTCTGCAAGCGACTTGACCGTGGCCTTCCCCCTCCCTGCCTCCCCCGTATGACGGGGGAGGTGAAGAGGTCACTCCTTTAAATTCACCTTCTTGCCGACCTCAATCCACTGGCTGACCAGGGCATTGGTCTGCGCCTGGTGCTCCTCCGGCGTGCCCGCGATGGTCTGATAGCCGCGGTCGCTGAGCTGCTTGGCGACCTCGGGATCGCGCATCACGGCAGCGACGGCGTCGCGCACGGTGCGGCGGATCTCGATCGGCGTGCCCGGCGGGGCATGCAGGCCCCAGACGCTCGAGACGTCGACGCCTTCCAGCCCGCTTTCCTTGAAGGTGGGCACGTCGGGCACGGCGGGGTCGCGCTTGTCGCCGGTGATGGCGATGGCCCGTACCTTGCCGTCCTTCAGGTAGGGCGGCGCCGAGGCGAGGCCGCCATACTGCATGGAGACGTGCCCGCCCAGCAGGGCGATCAGCGCCTGGCCCGACGACTTGAAGGGCACATGGGTGATGCTGGTGCCGGCCTTGAGGTTCACCATGACGCCCATGAGGTGAGTCGAAGAACCGACGCCGCCCGAGGCAAAGGTGAGGTTGGTCTTCTTCGCCAGTGCCAAAAGGTCGGCCAGGGTCTTGGCCGGCACGTCAGGATGCACGATCAGGATCACCGGCGCCTGCGCCAGCATGGTGATGGCGGTAAAGCCGTTCAGCGTGTCGTAGGGCAGCGAGTCCAGGATCGCCGGGTTCTGGTAGAAGGAGTTGTCGGTCAGCAGCAGCGTATAGCCGTCGGGCTTGGCCTTGGTCACGATGGTGGCGCCCATCACCGCCGCGGCGTCGGGCCGGTTGTCGACGATCACCGGCACGCCGAGTTTCTTCTCCAACGCCGGCTGCAGCAGCCGCGCCAAGATGTCCGAGCCGCCGCCCGGCGCGCGCGGCACGATGAGCTTGACCGGCTCCGACGGGTATTTCGGCTGCGCTCCTGCGCTGCCTGCCACCAGAATCCCCGCCGTGGCGGCGAGAAGCCCACGTTTGCTGATCATGTCTGCCCCCCTCAGAAAGTCTTGCGGCGCCGCCATTTCGCCGGGCGCTCGCCGGGAAAGGCCAGCCCGCTGGCATCGACGCCGAGATCGACCAGCATCTTGGCGACCTCGATGGCCGCGCGCGCCCCTTCCAGCACCGGCACGTCCCAGCCGATCTCGAGCAGCCGCTTCTGCAACAGCGGCTGCAGCCAGAAGGCGGCCGAGCAGCCGAGGACGATCGTGTCGGCGCCGTCCTCCTCGATGGCGGCGATCGATTCCTTCACCGCCGCCTCCAGCATGTCCGAGGTACCGCTCTGGATGGCACGGTCACGCTCGACGTGGATCGGCCGGTCGTTGGGATGGTTGGGCGTGGGCAGCGGGAAATTGACGTTGCGAATCGAGGCGCAGCGCTCGGTCATGCGGTACTGCACGACCAGGTGATGCATCTGCATGTTGTGCGATTCGGAGATGTCGACGATGGAGAACTTGTTGCCCAAAAGCCCCGCGATGTGCATCTGCGCGTGTGCCGCGCTCGTGACCGGGATGCGGTACTGCCGGCTGATCTCGCGCGCCTCCATGTAGCCCGGATCACCGCCGCCCAGCAGCACGATGGCGTTGTACTTGCCGCTGGCGCAGGCTTCGCGGACCAGCGGCAGCCGGTTGTTGCCGACCGACATGAACGCTTCCTTGGTCGTCACCGGGAAGTTGCCGTGGGTGGCGGGCGCGCCGGGATGCAGGTCCCAGTCGATGTCGGCCAGAAAGGGTTTCACATCCTCGTAATTGTAGACCTGCGTCTCCTTCGGGCCGGTGTAGGAGCGCATCGCGAAGTCGTTGCCGGGCGCCAGGCTGAAGGCGTTGATCAGCAGGAATCGGTACTTGGTCATGGCTCAGCTCAGGCTGCCGGGATAGTCGCGCCAGATCGACGGCTCGAGTTTCAGATGCGTGGCGGCGGGGAAGGTGGCGAGCCAGTGTTGCGCGCATTGCGCGCTCGTGGCGTACCACAGCTCGGGCAGGCCGCGCGCGTGGTCCAGGAACTGCTCCAGGACGTGCAGTCGGTTGGGCCAGCCGATGGCGTGCGGATGCAGCACCATGGAGAACTGCCGGCCGCGCTTGTATTGCGCGTCGAGCTCGGCTCTCCAGTTGCGCAACAGCGAATCCGGGTTCTCGAGGCCGGTGCCCTTCTTGGGGAACAGCAGGAAGAACTGGTCGTCGAAGTGATAGTAGTAGGGCAAAGCGAGGATGTTGCGCCGACTGGCGAAGTCGCACACCCAGTAGTGCGGCAGGTCGTCGGCGAGGCCATTGCCGAAATAGTCGTAGCCGCCCTCGACCAACAGATCGATCGTGTTGGGGCTGATCGCGCCGCCCGCGAACTTGTCGCTCTGCCGCGGCAGGGAGAACCAGCCCGACGGACGCGCGCCTGCGACCTTGGCCACGATCGCCGTGGTGCGTTCCAGACGCGCGCGCTCCTCATCGCGGCTGAGGGTGCTCACGTCTTCGTGCTTGAAACCGTGGGCTGCGATCTCGTGCCCCTCGTCGCGCAGGCGGCGCACCGTGTCGCCGTGGATCTCGGCCATCACCGCCGGCACGGCGAAGGTCGCCTTGATGTCGTAGCGCTTCAGGGTGCCGCAGAGCTCGCGCAGGCCGCCATGCATGCCGAAATAGGCGTCGGGCGTCGTGAGGTCCTGCGGCTTGATGCCTTCAGGACCGCTCGCCGGCGCGAGGTCGATGACGACGCGGAAGCAGCAGCGCTTGGCGTCGGGCCAGCGCACGTCGGAATCGAGCAGCGTCCGCTCGTCGCTGATCGTGTAGCGCTCTTTCCAGGGCATGGCCGTGTCTCCTAGCGGGCCGGATGGGTGGCGAGCACGTGGCGCGCCACCTGCTCGCAAGTCGGGAACCAGACGCCGGGAAGGGCCTTCATGCGGCCGATCAGCCGGTCGAGCATGGCAATGCGCAGCGCCCGGCCCGACACGAAGGGATGCATGCAGATGTTGAGATAGCCGCCTTGGCCGTACTGCTGCAGGAAGGCCGCCCACCAGATCTCCTCGACATGATCGGGGTCCATCATGCGCTGCGCCTGGTTCTCGGTATTGAGCCAGGCGAAGCTGAAGAACATCGCGTCGTCGATGGCGTAATGGAACGGCAGGTTGAGCAACGGCTTCGACCCGTCCGGCGCGCTGACATAGTGCGGCAGGTGATCGAGCGTGTCGTGCGAGTTGTAGATGAAGCCTTCCTCGAGCAGCAGCTCGCGGGTGTGCCAGCTGCGCGTGCCCATCGGCCGCTTGCCGGTGAGCTTCTCGATCGCATCCTTGGCCTTGCGCAGATGGTCGCGCTCGAGCTCGGGGTCCTTCGGCACCTGGTGCTCCCACATGTGGTCGGCGATCTCGTGGCCGCTCTCGGACGCAGCCTTCACGCCGCGCGGGTAGAGCTCGCAGATGCGGCCAGGCGTGAAGATCGTGGCCTTGATGTCATGGCTGTCGAACAATTCGATCAGCCGCCAGATGCCGACGCGGCCGCCGAACTCGCCCTTGGCGAGCTGCATCGGCGGCTCGTTGAACAGGCGGCGCAGCAGCATGGCGTCGAAATCGGCGGTGAAGTTCACGGCAATGCGCACGCCTTGTGGCCAAGTGATCTTCTCGATGAGCTGATGGCGCGAGTCGAAGTCGGCGGCTTTGGCCTTGAGAGCGGCGATATCGTGATCGAGCGCGTTGGCGATGTCGGTCGAGGTGTCCATGGTCAGCGTCCTCCCGCGACGGCGAGCGTGGTGCCGGTGATGTAGTTGGCCTCGTCGGAGGCAAGATAGAGCACGGCATTGGCGATGTCCGCCGGCACGCCGATACGGCGCAGCGGCGTCGCCTTCACCGGCCCATATTCGAGTTGCTCGAGCTTGCGGAAGCTCGGCGCGGTCTTCTCGGTCTCGATCGGACCGGGCGCCACGGCGTTCACCGTCACGCCGTACTCCGAGAGCTCGAGCGCCACGCCGCGGGTGAAACCATGGATGCCGGCCTTGGCGGCGGAATAGGCGGAGTTGCCGATGTAGTAGGCAGTCCACGGCGTGCCTTCGCGCGCGCCGGAGCTGAGATTGATGATGCGCCCGTAGCGGCGGTCGCGCATGTGCGCCGCGGCCTCGCGCGTGCACAGGAAGGCCGAGCGGAGGTTGAGCCGCAGGATGAAGTCCCAGTCCTCGACCTTGGCCTCCCAGATGTGGCCCGACGTTCCACCGCCCACGTC
>DATGZZ010000670.1:0-5172 GCA_035296945.1 Reyranella sp. | reverse complement strand
CGGCAGCATCGACGAGATCGTCGGCGTGGTCGCCAAGAAGGATCTCCTGGGGCAGGTGCTCGCCGGCCGGGAGCTCGATCCGGTCGCGGTTGTGGGCGAACCGCTTCTGATCCATGAGGGCGTGCTGATCTTCGAGGTACTGGAGCTCTTCAAGCAGGCGCCGGTACGAGTGGCTGTCGTGGTCGATGAGTATGGCGGCCTGGAAGGCATCGTCACGCAGGCTGACCTGCTGGAGGCGCTGGCGGGCGACCTGCCCGATGACGAGGGCGATACGCCCGACATCGTGGAGCGCGACGATGGCTCCCTGCTGATCGACGGCATGGCGCCGGTGAACGGGGTCCTCGGCCGCCTCGATCTCAGTCTGCGCCCCCATCATACAGGCTTCCACACCATCGCGGGCTTCGTCCTGGCCGAGCTTGGTCGATTGCCCGCGACTGGCGATAGCTTCAGCTACGACGGCTGGCGTTTCGAGGTCGTCGACATGGACGGCCGGCGAATCGACAAGTTGCTGGTGAAGCGCGAAGCGCCGGACGCTCAGATGGGCTGAGCGGCTATCAGGTCGGCGACGGCGATCTTGGGGAACAGCAGAGGCGGGACAACGATGCGCCGGCCGGCGGGGATTGCCGAAAGCGCGCCCTGTGGCCAAGGCACGGGGCCGTCGGTCTCGCCCAGGCTGCACAGCACCTTCTCTGCACTCGACGGAATGAAGGGCCAGGCGGCGAGGGCCGAGACGCGGACGAGGTTGACGCCTGTGTTGACGATGGTCGCGGCTCGCGCAGGGTCGTCCTTGATGGCGGACCACGGCGCCGCTTCCGTGAGATAGGCATTCGCAAGCCTCCAGATCGCGCGGACTTCCTCGGCGGCCTTGCGCAGCGCGAGCCTTTCGTGATGACGGCGCAGGCCCGCCAGGTGCGCATCGAGCGCGCTGGCAACTTGACGTTCGAGAGGCCCGAGTTGACCCACGTCCGGCACGACGCCTTCGAAACGTGCGACTGCGAACGCCAGGCAGCGGTTGACGAGATTGCCGAACACGTCGGCCAGGTCCTTGTTCACGCCGTCGACGAAGCGGGCGAGGGTGAAATCGGTGTCGGCCGACTCCGGCGCGTTGGCCGCCAGCCACCACCGCCAGGTGTCCGCCGGCAGCAGGGCGAGGGCGGTATCGGTGAAGATGCCGTGGCTGGCGCTGGTCGAGAACTTGCCGCCTTCGAAGGTCAGCCAGTTGAACCCTTTGATGGTGTCCACGAGTTTGAACGGCAGGCGCGATCCCAGCAGCGTCGCCGGGAAGCTCAGGGCGTGGAAGGGCACGTTATCCTTGGCGAGGAACTGCACGTAGGTCACGTCCTCGCCGCTCTGCCACCAGTCGCGCCAGTCGCGCGCCGGCGCGGCCTTGCTCCACTCGATCGCAGCGGCGATGTATCCGATGGGGGCGTCGAACCAGACATAGAAGACCTTGTCCTCGAAGCCCGCCTTGGGCACCGGCACGCCCCAGTCCAGATCGCGGGTAATGCAACGATCGCGCAGGCCTTCGTCGAGCCATTTCAGCGCGATCGAGCGAACGAGCGTTGGCCAGCCGCGTCGGGTCGCGAGCCAATCACGCAGCCGGCCGTCGAAGGCCGAGAGTTTCAGGAACAGATGGCGGGTCGCACGGAATTGGACGTCGGTGGCGCCCGAGATCGCCGAGCGTGGCGAGCGAAGTTCCTCGGGGTCGAGCAGCGCGGTGCAGCTCTCGCACTGATCACCCCGCGCGTTGGGATGGCCGCAGCGCGGGCATGTCCCGACGATATAGCGATCGGGCAGGAAGCGCCTGTCGGTCGGCGAATAGGCCTGGAGGATCGTGCGCTCCTCGATGAAGCCCGCCGCATCGAGGCCGCGGAAGATATCCTGCGTCAGCTGCCGGTTCGTCTCGCCCGAGGTGCGCGAGAAATGGTCGAACGACAGGTCGAATCGGCGATAGATGTCGGCCTGCACCGCATGCTGACGGGCGCAGTAGTCGGCGACCGGCACGCCGGCGGCATGCGCCGCCAGCTCGACCGGTGTGCCGTGCTCGTCGGTGCCGCACAGAAACAGGACCTCGTGGCCGGTTTGCCGGCGAAAGCGGGCGTGGATGTCGGCTGGCAGCAGGGATCCGGCGAGATTGCCGAGATGCTTTACGCCGTTGACGTAGGGCAGCGCGCTGGTGATCAGGAACTTGCTCATGGGACTCTCCGTCGTGTCGCGTCTGGACATGAAAAAGCCCTTCGCGAGGAAGGGCCGGAGAGACCGATTGGGCGTTCAGTGCCCGCGCGTCAACGTTCCGCCCCATCCTGTCGAAGGGACCGGCGCATTCGCGAGCAGAGGACACGAGCGGCGTCGAACATGAGCTCTATATCGGGTCGCATCGGGTGATCGTCAAGCTCTTCCGGACCGCGCGCGTCCCGCGCGCTCATGAGCGCGCGGTCCGGAAGAACATGATCACCGCACCGGCGGCGTGAGCGTGATTGTGCCGACGGCGCTGCGACCGAGCTCGGCACGGGTGCCGGCGATCTCGATGTAGCTCAGGTTCTGCCAGCGCTGGACGAAGTTGCGGGCCCATGGCGAGAGCATGTTGCCCGACTGGCCGAGCGGCATGGCGAAGCGGCTGTTGTCGAGGTCGCTGAAGTCGTAGACGCCGCGATAGCCCGCGCCATGGATGGCCTCGAACGGCCGGCTGCCACGGTAGGAGGGCTGGGCGCGGTTGAGCGTCTGGGCACCGCCGTCCGAGGGGAAGCGTACCGAGGCGATGTCGCGCAGGAGCGGCACGCCGTCGAACATCGGATGGCGATGGGCGGCATCGTGCTCGATGCCCCATTGCCAGCTCTCGATGTCCGGTCCTTGCCGGCGCGTGATCCAGGCGAGAGCGCGATCGAGCGCCAGCGCGATGGCGTCCTCGCAGCTCTCGGTCTGGCGCGTGCCGCCGTCGTCGCACCAGCCCGGCTTCTCGCGGATGATGCGCAGCATCAGCGGCACGTCCGGCGTCGCCATCGTCTGGAAGAGCTCCTCGCCCAGCTCGTCAGCCATGATCCCGCGCTGCAGCTCCCAGATCCAGGCGGTGTAGATCAGCGGCTCGGGGCGGCTCGCCAGCATGAAGCGGTTCCAGCCCTTCAGCATGGCGTGCGCCCGGGCGGCGCGCGCATTGCGCGGCGCCTCCTTCAGCAGCACCGGCAGCATGTCGTCGGCGTCGAGCGTGCGGTTGTCGGCCTGCATGACGATCATGCCGTAGACCGGATGGCGCTCGACCTCGCGCAGCAGCTGGTTGGCGCGGCGCTGGCGGTAGGGTTCGGCCCAGTCGCGGCTGATGAAGTGGCGGTAGTCGTCGGGCACCAGGCGGCCGTTGGCATTGACGATGATGCCGCTCGTCGGATTGTAGAGGCGCGGCAACTCGTCGAACGGCACGAAGCCTGCCCAGTCGAACTCCGACGTCCAGCCCGGCACCGGCATCGAGCCGTCGCCCTTGCGCCGGATCGGCACGCGGGCGGGCGCTATCAGGCCGACGTTACCCGCGGTGTCGGCATAAACCATGTTTTGCATCGGCGAGACGATGCGGCGGGCAGCACCGAGGAACTCTTCCCAGTTCTGCGCCAGCCCGAGGCGGCCGAAGCCCTCGGCCGACGTGTCGGCGCCGTCGAGCGCCGTCGCCTGCAGCGCAAGAACATGGCCCTGGGCCGTGAGATCGTCGGTGCGGCGGATGATGTCGTCGATCACCGGCCCGTGCCGCGTCTCGCGCACGCGCATGGTGATCGGCTGGCCCCAGCGCACGTTGATCGTCTCCTCGCGCACGCTGAACGGCCGCGGTCCGTCGGGCGTGATGTAGCGGTTGGGATCGGTCGGATCGACGCGCTCGATGAACAGGTCCTGGCTGTCGAGGTTGGTGGTGGTGAAGCCCCAGCCGATCGTGCCGTTGTGGCCCAGCACGACGGCCGGCGAGCCGGGCGAGGTGGCGCCGCGGATGTCGAAGCCCGGACCGACCAGCCGCGCCAGATACCAGGTGCCGGGAAAGCCCAGCGCGAGATGCGGATCGTTGGCGAGCAGGGGCTTGTCCGACACCGAATGGGCGCCCGACAGCACCCATTCGTTCGAGGCCTCGCGCTTGCGCGTGGCGATGTTGTCGGTCTCGCGATAGAGCCGATCGAGATCGGTACGCTTCAGGGCCTCGTTGGCCATCGTGAGCGTGGCGTCCTGATTGTCGCCCACCGGTTCGATCAGGAATTTCACCGTATCGGTGCCGATCTTGCGCGCCAGCCGCAGCCGCAGCAGCTCGGCGCGCCAGTTGCCGTCGAGGCCGAGCGCCATCAGCTTGGCCCACACCAGCGAATCGGCCGCCCGCCACGGCTCGGGCTTGTAGGAGCCGCCCGACAGCAGCTTGATCAGGGTGAGCTCGAGGCCGAACTGCTGGTCGTCGTCGGTGATCCAGGCGTTCACACCGGCGGCGTAGGCGTCGATGATGACGCGCATGCCGGGCGACAGCGCGTTCAGGCTCTCGGTCGCGCGGCGATAGACGCCAAGCCCGCGCATGGTGCGGTCGGTGTCGATCAGGCCGGAGCCAATCAGCCGCGGCGGCAGCAGCTCCGCCAGTCGGCCCTGGCCGAGCCGGCGCAGGAACTCCATCTGCCAGAAGCGGTCCTGGGCATGGACGTAACCCAAGCCGAACGCGGCATCCTCGATCGAGCCCGCGATGATGTGCGGCACGGCATTCTTGTCGCGCAGGATCTCGACCGGCGCCTTGAGGCCCGCGGCTTCGATATGGCCGGCGTACGGCGGCAGCGCCCCGCGCACCTGGAAGAAGGCGCCGGTCAGGAACACCAGGATCGCAAGGGCGGTGCCGGCCACGAACTTCGCGAGGCCGGCGGCAACGCGGGTCAGCAGGCGCAAGATCAAGCTCAGCCGCCGAGGAAGGAGAGGATGGCGTCGCGGTCGTTGTCGAGATCGGGCGCGGGCCGGCGCGTCTTGGGATCCTCGAAGGCCGACATCTTCACCGGATTACCGGCGAGCTTCAGCGTGCCGCCGCTGCCGTCTGGCGCCTCGATCAGCATGTTGCGCGCCGCCACCTGCGGATGCTCCAGCGCCTGCTTGATGTTGTTGATCGGCCCGCACGGTATGCCGGCTTTGCCGATGACGGCCAGCCAATGCGCCGTGGTGTTGCCCTTCAGCACCGAT
>DATGZZ010000669.1:0-3071 GCA_035296945.1 Reyranella sp. | reverse complement strand
CGAACTCCTTGGCGCGGTTCAGCCGCTCCTCGCTGACATCGAGCGCGATGACGCGCGCGCCCATCGCCTTGGCGAGCTGCGTCGCCGACAGACCGACCGGCCCCTGGCCGAAAATCGCGATCGTGTCGTTGCCGGAAATCCGGATGCGGCGCAGCGCGCCATAGGCGGTGCCGGTGCCGCATGAGATCGCCGCGCCGGTCGTGAAGGACAATTCATCGAGCAGCGGCACCAGGGTGAAGGCTGGCACCTTCATGTACTTGGCGTGGCCGCCATGGGCGTTGTTGCCATAGACCTTCACCGGCACTTCCTGGCAGAGCTGCTGCCAGCCCGAGCGGCAATGGCTGCACTGGGTGCAGCCCTGATAGTGATGCACCATCATGCGGTCGCCGACCTTGGCTTCCGCCGGCCCGACGCCCGGCCCGACCGCGACGACGACGCCGCACGGTTCGTGCCCGGCAATGACGGGCTCGGCACTCGGCGGGATGCCCGACCCTGTCCGCGGCACGTTCTTCGGCCGGCGGTACTGGTGCAGGTCGGACCCGCACATGCCGGAGGCCTTCATCTCGAGCACGACTTCGCCCGGACCCGGCGTGGGATCGGGGAAGTTCATGATCTCTATGGAACGTTCGCCAGGAAAGGTGACACCACGCATGGTTTCCTCCGTTTGTCGTCAGGCAGCCGCCAGGGCGGCAACCGCGAAATCGAGATCGGCCGGCGTGCCGTCGGCCAGATGCCACGCCGCCGACAGACCGGCGAAGGCCAGCGTCCAGTCGAGGAGGCGCCGCCGCTCGACCGATGCGGCAGCGGCGAGCAGCGCCACCTGACGGTCGAAGCGGCCCGGCGCCAACGCCGCCGCGGCGTCAGGATTGCGCAGGATGTTGACGAAGTCGAATGTCCGCTCGCCCAAAAGGCCTTTGGGATCGATGGCGAGCCAGCCGCGGTCGCCACCATCGAGGACGTTGCCATGATGGATGTCGCCGTGCAGGACCACGACGTCGCGCGGATCGGCCAGCAGCGCCTGTGCCGCCCGGTCCGCCTGGGCGAGCAGTCCGCCATGCGTTCGTGCGGCCGGCGCCAGGGCCTCGAACCAGCGCGTCAGAGGGACGAGTTCCGGCGGCGGGCCGGGGCGCGGTGCATGCAGGCGCAGGGCCACGTCGCAGAGGATGCGGCTTGCCTCATCGTCCCGGCCGGTGGCGCGCATTTCCGTGAGCGAGCGCGCTCCCGCGGCACGCTCCAGCAGCAGCGCCTCACCGTGCCGGGCCAGAACCTTCGCCGCGCCATCGCCCTCCCACCACGCCATCAGCGCGCCGCCGCGGCGCTCCTCTTCCTCGTGCGCGATCTTGAGCATGGCCGGCACGCCGTTGTGGCGCACGGCCAGCAGCAGGGATGAATGTGTTCTAATCGGCTCGCCGTCGGGCACGAGGTCCCAGCGGGCGAGATAAACGTCGAGGCTCAATCGCCGCCATTGCCGCCGACCACCATGACGGTGAGCTTCTCGGGCAGCTCCTCGCGCACGACCTCGATGGTGCGCCGGTCGGGCCAGACGAAGTCGGCGTCGAGCTCGGCCATCAGGCTCTCGAAGCGGTTGACCTGGGCGCGACCCCAATAGTGCATGGGCAGCACGACCTTGGGCTGGACCTGCTTGATGACGTCGACCATCAGCGGCATGCCCATGGTGTAGGCGCCGTCGATCGGTACCATCAGCACGTCGATGCGGCCGAGCTCGTCGAGATGCTCCTTGGTCAGGCGATGATGCAGATGGCCGAGATGGGCGATGCAGAGATCGGCGATGGCATAGATGAAGATCGAGTTGCCGTTGATGCGCGCCGAGCTGCCGCCCCAGTCGCGGGCGTTGGTCGGCACGTTCCACACCTTCATGTCCTTGAGCTGCACATCGTGCTTGGCCTCGCTCTCGCCGGGCTTCGACGGCCAGCCGCGCAGCACGTAGGTGATGCCGTCCTCCGGATCGTCGGTGAAGTGCGTCGAGTGCGCGTTGTTCATGGTGACGATGTCGGGCTTGCGGCCAAAGCCGTTGACGCCGTTGTAGTCGGTGATGGCGCGCACGCCCTGCGGCGTGTCGATCTGGTAGCTCGAATGGCCGAGGAAGGTGATGATGGCGCGGCTCGGCGAATTGCCCGCCGCGAACGGCAGGGCCTCGAGCGAGGCGACCTGGATGCCGAGCCGTTCCAGCCCGGCCACGTTCTGCGAGCAGCGCGCCCAGGCAGAACCCGCGACCAGGGTAAAGGCCGTGGCGAGCAGGACCAGGAACGGAAGTCGTTGGCTCATCAGGGCCTCCTTCGCACACATGATGCGACCGACCTTCACTACCTCGCAAGCACCATGCCGGCAATCGAGCAGGGCTTGACGACGTTACCGATAGGCCTTCCGACGGTTGGCGATCCGCACGACGAGGATTCGGATATTGCGGTCTTCTATGCTGGCGATGATGCGCCAGTCGCCGACGCGATATTTCCAGAACTGGCCCAGATCGGAGCCTTTGAGAGCCTGGCCGATGCTGCGCGGATCGTCGAGAGTGGCGAGCCGGCCATGGAGAAAAACCAGGATGCGCTTGGCGACGTGGCGGTCGAGCTTCTTGAGGTTCCTTTGCGCCAGGCCGGAAAGTTCAATCCTCCAGGCCATACTGCTTCATCAGTTTCTCGAGCGAGATCGTCTTTGACTTGCCCGCCCGGACGGCCTTGACCTCGCGTTCGGCCAGATACAGGTCCTCGAGATCCTCCAGATGCTCCAGAATGGCCTCGCGGACGTAGAAGGTCTTGGTTCTGCCTGTGGCCTTGGCGAGGGCATCCAGGCGGCGCTCGATCTCGATCGGCAATCGGACAGCTATCATGGTCGAGCCTCACCGGGTGATATACGTGTATATCATCTGGTCACGTGCGCAACAATCGTTCGCGTCGGCTCGAATACGGTGCTGCTGATCGTGACGGCACTGCCGGCAGTATCCATGATTGGTAGTGGGCGGCGGACAGAAAACACTATTGGTTGTGTATGAGAGCGCCCTTACGGTGCGCAAAAACTAAATTTCAAACGCTTGCAGCGACTCTCGTTGACTC
>DATGZZ010000668.1:0-2696 GCA_035296945.1 Reyranella sp. | reverse complement strand
GCTGCTGCAGGAGGTCTACTTCCTCGAACGCGCGCTCGATCCCTACGTCAGCCTGTCGATCGGCGATCGCGAGACGGTGCTGACGCGCAGCACCGCCGTGCTGCTGATCCCCGATGGCGCCGCGCCGTCGGCCAACGATCGCGACGAGATAGCCAAATGGATCGAGCGTGGCGGCATCGCGGTGCGCTTCGCCGGTCCCAATCTCGCCGGCGGCGGCGACACGCTGGTGCCGACGCCGCTCAGGCTCGGCGACCGCGCCCTGGGCGGCGTCATGAGCTGGGGCTCGCCCAGCGCCCTCAGCGAGTTCCCGGCCAACAGCCCCTTCCTCGGCATTCCCATTCCCAAGGACGTGCGCATCAGCCAGCAGGTGCTGGCCGAGCCGACGCCCGACCTCGCCGACAAGACCTGGGCACGGCTGGCCGACGGCACGCCGCTGGTCACCGGCGAGAAGCGCGGGCAGGGTTACCTGGTGCTGATCCACACCACCGCCAACACAGGCTGGAGCAACATGGCGCTGAGCGGCCTGTTCGTGAACATGCTGCAGCGCCTGGTGACGCTGTCGCGCGGCGTCACCGGCGACGGCGTCAACAAGGCGCTGAAGCCCTGGCGCACCCTCGACGGCTTCGGTCGCTTGGGCGCCCCGCCCGCCGGCGCGCAGATCCTGCCGGCCGACGCCAACGAGACGTTCAAGCCCAAGCCCACGACCCCTCCGGGCCTCTACGGCGACGAGCACGCCCAGGTCGCCTTCAACATCGGCGGCCGCGTCGGCGAGCCCAAGCCGATCGTGCTGCCCGGCGGCGTCTCGACCGACCGCCTGAGCGAAGGCGGCGAGACCGATCTCTCCAAGTGGTTCCTGCTGGCAGCGCTCCTGCTGCTGCTGGCCGACATCTTCATCTCGCTGTGGATGCGCGGGCTGATGGGCCGCGCCTTCCGCTTTGGCCGCGCCGCGCCGGCAGCGCTGCTGCTGGCCGCCGCCGTGTTCCTGCCGACTCCCGACGCCCAGGCCGCCGACCAGCGCCCGGGGCCACCGCCGCTCAGCGAAGAGCAGGCGCTGAAGGGCTCGCTCGACATTCGGCTCGCCTACATCACCACCGGCGACAAGGAAGTCGACGACCTCACCAAGCAGGGCCTCGAAGGCCTGAGCGAGATCCTGCGCAACCGCACCTCGGTCGAGCCGGCCGATCCGGTCGGCCTCGACCTCGAGAAGGACGAGCCGCGGCTCTATCCCCTGATCTACTGGGCGATCACGCCGACCCAGCCGGCGCTGTCGCCGCGCGCCGCGGCGGCGCTCGACCGCTACCTGCGCACCGGCGGCATCCTGTTCATCGACACGCGCGACCAGCATATGAGCTTCGACCGGCCGGCCGGCGGCAATCCCGACCTCAAGCGGCTGCTGGGCGGCGTCGAGATCCCGCCGCTGGTCGCCATGCCGCCCGAGCACGTGCTGACCAAGGCGTTCTATCTGCTGTCGGACGTGCCGGGGCGTTGGACGGGCGGCAAGCTCTGGATCGAGCCGGGCGGCGGGCGCGTCAATGACGGCGTCACCACCGTGATCATCGGCTCCAACGACTATATCGGCGCCTGGGCGGCCGACCAGCGCGGCCGCGGCATCATGCCGGTGCAGCCGGGCGGCGAGACCCAGCGCGAGATGTCGTACCGCGTCGGCGTGAACCTGGTGATGCATGCGCTGACCGGCAACTACAAGGACGACATGGTCCACATGCAGGACATCATGCAGAGGCTCAGGCGATGAACCCGACCTCCGCCGTCTCCGTCGCCTTCGACCCGCTGCTGAGCTGGGAGATCCTGGCCGGCTTGGGCGCCATCGGCGTGGTGCTGATCGTGCTGAGCCTCGCCGCCCGCGCCCGCGGCACCTTCTGGCGGCTGGGCACCTTGGCCGTCGTGCTGCTGGCGCTGGCCAACCCCTCGCTGATCGAGGAGCTGCGCAAGCCGATCGCCGACGTGGCGCTGGTCGTGATCGACGATTCCGATTCCATGTCGATCGGCGAGCGCCGCACCCAGGTGCAGGCCGCGCGCGAGGCGCTGAAGAGGAAGCTGACCCAGCAGGAAGGCCTCGAAGTCCGCGAAGCCGTGCTGCCGCCCTCGCATATCCAGCTCGGCAGCGAGCGACCGGGCGGCACGCGCCTGATCGAGACCATGCGCTCGGCACTTGTAGAGGTCCCGCCGGAACGATTGGCGGGCGTGATCCTCCTGACCGACGGCCAGGTGCACGACGTGCCTGCGATCGAGTCCAACAAGAACCTGCCGCCCGAACTCGGCGGCGCGCCGGTCCATGCCCTGATCGCCGGCAAGAAGAACGAGCGCGACCGGCTGATCGTCATGGAGCAGTCGCCGCGCTTCGGCGTGGTCGGCCGCGAGGTCACCGCCAAGTTCAAGATCGAGGATCCCGCCGGCGGCACCGCGCCGGTGACCTTGTCGGTGAACGGCGAGGTCGTAAAGCGGATCGACGTGCCGGTCGGCAAGTCGGTCGAGCTGCCCATTACCGTGGGCAATCCCGGCGCCAACGTCGTCGAGCTCGAGGTGGCGCCGGGCCAGAACGAGCTCACCTTGGACAACAACCGCGGCCTGTTCACCATCAACGGCGTGCGCGATCGGCTGCGCGTGCTGCTGGTCTCGGGCGAGCCCTACCAGGGCGAGCGGGCGTGGCGGAACCTCTTGAAGAGCGATCCGGCCGT
>DATGZZ010000667.1:0-2276 GCA_035296945.1 Reyranella sp. | reverse complement strand
CCTCCCTGCGCGCTAGCGCGGGGAGGTGGCCCGAAGGGCCGGAGGGGTCATGGGCTTCAGTCGCGATGCCTATGACCCCTCCGTCCGCTGCGCGGACACCTCCCCAAGCTGCGCTTGGGGAGGCAGAGAAGAGCGCCACGGAGTGGCGCGCTCCCAGCAAAGAGGGACGTCATGCAATTCACCCCTGAACACGCCGAGATCCGCCGCACCCTGCGCGCCATCATCGACAAGGACATCAATCCGCATGTCGACAAGTGGGAGGCGGACGGCATCTTCCCGGCCCACGAGGTCTTCAAGAAGCTGGGCGATGCCGGCCTTTTAGGCATCAACAAGCCCGTGGAATACGGCGGCATGGGCCTCGACTATTCCTACGCCATGGTGATGGCCGAGGAGCTGGGCCACATCAATTGCGGCTCGGTCCCCATGGCGATCGGCGTGCAGACCGACATGGCCACGCCAGCCCTCGCCCGCTACGGCAGCGACGAGCTGCGCCAGGAATTCCTGGCGCCCTCGATCGCCGGCGACTACGTCGCCTGCCTCGGTGTTTCGGAAGTCGGCGCCGGCTCCGATGTCGCCTCGCTCAAGACCACCGCCAAGCGCGCCGGCGGCGACTGGCTCATCAACGGCGGCAAGATGTGGACCACCAACGGCACCCAGGCCGACTGGATGTGCCTTCTGGCCAACACCGGCGAGGGCCCCGTCCACAAGAACAAGTCGCTGATCGTGGTCCCGATGAAGACGAAGGGCGTCCAGGTGGTGAAGAAGCTCGACAAGCTCGGCATGCGCTCCTCCGATACCGCCCAGATCTTCTTCGACGAGGTGAAGGTGCCGGTGCGCCACACCATCGGCCAGGAAGGCATGGGCTTCGTCTACCAGATGCAGCAGTTCCAGGAGGAACGGCTGTGGGGCGCCATCTCTGCCGTGGTCGGCATGGAGCGCCTGATCGACCAGACGGTCGAATACACGCGCGAGCGCAAGGTGTTCGGCCGTCCCCTGCTCGACAACCAGGTGATCCATTTCAAGCTGGCCGAGTTCCGCACCGAGGTCGAGCTGGTGCGCTCGCTCTGCTATCGCGCCTGCGAGGAGTATCTCGACGGCACCGATGTCACCATGCTGGCCTCGATGGCCAAGCTGAAGGCCGGCCGCATGCTGCGGCTGGTCACCGACGGCTGCCTGCAATACTGGGGCGGTGCGGGCTACCTCTGGGAATCGCCGACCGCGCGCTCGTTC
Organism: Reyranella sp.; assembly: GCA_035296945.1. Lineage (GTDB taxonomy): Bacteria > Pseudomonadota > Alphaproteobacteria > Reyranellales > Reyranellaceae > Reyranella. Next base: position 1,046 of record DATGZZ010000667.1, on the reverse strand, counting down.
CGCGATTCGCGGCTGGCCTCGATCGGCGGTGGCGCCGACGAGGTCATGCTGCAGATCATTTCGAAATTGATGGGGACGCTACCCCGCCTGGAGAATCGTTGATGCACGCACACTGTCACCCCGAGCGCGGCGAGGGGCCTTTGAAGCCGCAGGAAAGGTCCCTCGCTGCGCTCGGGATGACAGCGAGCGTGGTGCGCAGGACGTGCGCCATTCATGGAGTCCGCAATGGCTGAATTCACTTCGAAATACGAGACCCTGCTGCTGCGCCGCGAGCGCTCGCGCCTGCACGTCACGCTCAACCGCCCGCAGGTCAAGAACGCCCTGAACCCGACCCTGATCGGCGAGCTGCGCACGGTGTTCCAGAACCTGCATGAGCGGCGCGACATCAAGGTCGTGATCCTGCGCGGCGCCGGCGGCACCTTCTGCGCCGGCGCCGATCTCAAGAACATGGAGCAGAGCATCACCGAGAAGCGGCCCGGCGAGCGCGACCCGATCGCGCTCGGCAACCGCGAATACGGCTCCTTCCTCGAGATGGTGAACACCACGCCGCAAGTGGTCGTCGCCGCTGTCGAGGGCTATGCCATCGCCGGCGGCTTCGGCCTGCTCTGCGTCTCCGACGTGGCGATCTGCACCGAGGACGCGGGCTTCGCCATGAGCGAGACGGCGATCGGCATCGTGCCTGCGCAGATCGCGCCCTTCGTCGCCGCCCGCATCGGCGTGCCGCAGACGCGACACCTCGCGCTGACGGCGGCGCGCTTCAAGGGCCCCGAAGCGTTGCGGCTGGGCATCGCCCATCACCTGGTCAAGGACTCGGCGGCGCTCGATGCCAAGCTGGAGGAAATCCTGAAGCAGATCGACCGCTGCGCGCCACTGGCCAATGCGCTGACCAAGGCCGTGGTGATGAAGGTGGGCAGCGAACCACTCTCCTCCGTCCTCGACTTCGCCGCCGACCGGTTCGCCGAGGCGCGGCGCAGCCCCGAAGCCGCCGAAGGCCTGCGCGCCTTCGCCGAGAAGAGACAGCCGAAATGGGTGACCGAATGATCGCT
>DATGZZ010000666.1:0-2074 GCA_035296945.1 Reyranella sp. | reverse complement strand
GAAGTCGACGGGTGCCGCCGACGCGCTGCATCTCGTCCTTTGCAAGGTGACGACCCACTCCGGGCTGGTCGGTTATGGCGAGTGCCTGTGCCTGCGGCCGGCCATGCAGAAGAGCCTATTAGCGGCGATCGGCGACGTCATCGCGCCGCTCTTCCTCGGCAAGTCGGTGGAACAGCGCGAGCGCCTGAACGTCGAAGCGCGGATTCGTTTCGCATCATTTGGCCGCTCGGGCACCAACCTCAATGCCCTTGCCGCGGTCGACATGGCGCTTTGGGACATCGCCGGCAAGGCTGCCGGCCGCTCGCTCTCGGACCTGCTGGGCGGCGCCGCGCGCGGCCGCGTTCCGGTGATGGCAAGCCTCGACCGCTACAACGACGTGGGCAAAGTCACAGCGCGCGTCGCCGAGGCGCTCGCCGCAGAGGTCGCCGCGATAAAAGTCCACGAGTTCGATCTCGACGTCATCGAAGCGGCCCGGAAGGCCGTCGGCCAGCACTTGCCGTTCGTCGCCGACTGCAACAACGCCCATACCCTGGCAGACGTTCTAGGCAGCCTGGCGCGCTGGCAGGCGCTCGACCTCCTGTGGCTGGAAGACCCGGTCTGGCCACCGGAAGCCCTGCTCGACCAGCCGTCGCTGCCGCGCATCACGGTCGGCCTCGGCGCCGATCTCGGCTCGGCCGAGCAGCTCGCGGTCTATGCCCGGGCGCCGGTCGGCGTCCTGCAGCCCGACATCTGCATGATCGGCGGCGTCTCGGAGACGCGCCGCGCCGTGGCCTTGCTCGGCCCGCGCGGCGTTTCGATCGCGCCCCACACGCCGTTCATCGGACCGGCCGGGCTCGCGACCCTGCACGTCCTGGCGACGATGAAGGCGCCCGCCTACTACGCCGTCATCGAAGCCGCGCCGCACATGGACATGTACGGCGACAGCGGCCTCACGCGCTGGCAGCCCGAGCTCACCGTGCCGACCGCTCCCGGCCTCGGCATCGATCCCGACCCGGCCTTCCTGGAAAGGCATCGAATCTAGTCTGGGAGCGCGGGCCTCCGGCCCGCTCATGTGGAGCGCGGACCTCCAGGTCCGCATCATGAGCATGAGCGGACCTGGAGGTCCGCGCTCCGAAGAGTATGAGCGGGCCGGAGGCCCGCGCTCCCAGCTACGGCTTCACCTTGCGCCCCAGCATCGACTCGTAGACGCGCAGCACCGACGTGCTGTCGTCGGGGCCAAAGCCCATGCCCTTGGCCAGGCGCTGCAGGTTGTGCGTCGAGGCCCCCTGGTTCAGCGGCACGCCAAGCTCGTCGCCGAGCTCGAGCGCGAGATGCAGATCCTTGTAGGCAAGATCGAGCGCGAAGGACGGCGGCGCGTATTTGCCCGGCAGCGCGCGCAACGTGAAGTTCTTGATCGCGTTCGAATTGCCGCTCGAGGTCGAGATCACGTGCAGCAGCTTCTCCGGGTCGAGGCCATAGCCGGTGCCCAGCATCATGCCCTCGCTGAGCGCCGCCATGTTGCAGAACGACAACATGTTGTTCACCAGCTTGGCCACCGTGCCGCTGCCCAGCCCGCCCATGTGGATGACGTTGGCGCTGAACGACTGCAGCACCGGCAGGGCGTCGTCGAACACCTTCTTGTCGCCACCCACCATGATGGCGATGGTCGCCGCCTCCGCGCCGGTCGTGCCGCCGCTGACCGGCGCGTCGAGCATGGCGATGCCCTTGGCCGCCATGGCCGCGCCGATCTTCTTGACCATCGACGGCGCGTTGGTGCTGAGATCGATGTAGGTCTGACCCTTGCTGATCGTGGCCAAAATGCCGTTGTCGCCCAGAGTCACGGCCTCGACGTCCTTGGGCATGGGCAACGAGGTCATCACCACGTCGGCGCCCTTGGTGACCTCGGCAATCGACTTGGCGGCGGTGGCGCCGAGATCGGTGCAGGTCTTCACGGCAGCGGCATTCAGGTCGAACACCGTCACCTGGTGGTTACTACGCTTGACGATGTTGCGGCACATGGGGCCGCCCATGTTGCCAACGCCGATGAATCCGACTTTCACTGATCCCTCCTGCATGGATGCGACGGCGGACTATA
>DATGZZ010000665.1:0-8108 GCA_035296945.1 Reyranella sp. | reverse complement strand
GACGAGGAGGGGCGAGGGAAGGTGCCCAACCCGCATTTCCTCGACGCCGCCATCGCCGCCCGCGAGTTCGTCGTGCCTTGCCTAGAGGGCCTTGGCGCCAAGGCGGGGCCGCTGGTCTTCCAGGTGTCGCCCTTGCCGCGCGGCCTGGTCGAGGAGGCGACGGCCGTGATCGAGCGGCTGGCGGCGTTCTTCGCCGCCTTGCCCGCGGAGCTGGGCCGGCACCGGCCGATCTACGCCCTGGAACTGCGCAATGCCGAGCTGCTGACGCCGCGCCTGATGAAGATGCTGGCGACGGCCGGGGTGCGTTACTGCGTCGGCCTGCACGACCGCATGCCCGAGGTCGAACGGCAGGAGGTCGCCCTCAAGGCGCTCGATGGGGACACGCCCGGCCCGCTGGTGGTGCGCTGGAACCTGCACCGCGGCTTCCTCTACCAAGCCGCGAAGCAGCGCTACGAGCCGTTCGATCGGCTGGTCGATGAGGATCCCGAAACCCGGCTGGTCTTGGCCCGCATGGCCGCCAATGCCTTCAAGGCTGGCCGCAAGGTGTGGGTCACGGCCAACAACAAGGCCGAGGGAAGCGCGCCACTTTCGCTGGTCAAACTGGCCGAGGAAATCGCAAAGCTGCTTGCGTAGGCCGCCCTTAGAATTCCCCGCGCAAATCAGTCGATGAAAAGGGGAGGATTCTTATGCAGGCCACGAAATGGTCCCGACGTGCCGTCGTCGCAGCAGCAATGGTGGGCATCGCATCAGGGGCGCAGCAGGCCCCGGCGATCGCGCAGGATTTTCCAGCCAAGCCGATCACGATCGTCGTTCCGTTCGGCCCCGGCACGACCAATGACATCATCGCCCGCCAGCTCGCACAGGACATGACGGGCACGCTGGGCCAAAGCGTCATCGTCGAGAACCGCGCCGGCGCCACGGGCAACATCGCGATCGACTTCGTCGCGAAGTCACGGCCCGACGGCTACACGCTGGTGATCGCCTCCATGAGCAACATCCTCAACCAGGTCACCGGCAATGCGAGTTCGGACCTGACAAAGGACTTCACGCCTGTCGCTTTCAGCGGCCGGACGCCCTATTCGCTGTTGGTGCCCAACGAGGTTCCGGCGAAGACCGTGGCCGAGCTTGTCGAGCTCGCGCGCCAGCAGCCCGGCAAGCTCAACTACGCGGGCTTCGTGGGTGGCGTCCCGCAGTTCCTGGGCGAAATGCTCAATCGTGCGGCGAAGATCAATACGGTGATGGTGCCTTACAAGAGCACTCCCGATGCGCTGGTCGACTTGCTGGCCAACCGCATCCAGCTCTGGTTCACGCCTGTCGCCTCGGGCATCCCGGTCCAGAGCGCCAAGCAGGCCCGCATGCTCGCCGTCACCGGCGAGACACGGGCGCCCGTGCTGCCCGAGATTCCGACGTTCAAGGAGGCGGGCTATCCCGATCTCACTGTCGACGTCGCCTACTTTCTGCTGGCGGCGAAGGGCACGCCCCAGCCGGTGGCCGACAAGCTCTCCAGCGCGATCGGCAAGGCGCTGGAGAATCCGAAGGTCAAGGAAACACTCCTCGCCCAGGGCATCGAGGAAAAGCGGGGCACGCCCGCTGAGGTAGGGGCCTATCTTGCCGGCGAACTCCGTCGCTGGGGCGATATCGTGAAGCTCTCGGCGACGCCCGGCCTTGGGAAGTAGGCTAATAATCGATGGCTAAGGCCTTGATTTTATTGATACTTGCATTCCGGGGCGTAAGCCTCTAGAACCACGCCCACTTCGCACGCGGGTTTGCGGTCGACGGGGAGACATCCCGCCGCTCGCTCCGGTGCCCTCCGAAGCCTCTGGCCTAGGGGGCGACGCCCGCGGAGGCCCAACCGGAAAAGGAGAACGGCATGGCTATGCCGACATTTACGATGCGTCAGTTGCTGGAAGCGGGTGTCCATTTCGGTCACCACACCCGGCGTTGGAACCCCAAGATGAAGCCGTACCTGTTCGGGGTGCGCAACGGGGTCCATATCATCGATCTCACCAAGACCGTCCCGCTGCTGGAGCAGGCGCTGCTGCAGGTCCGCCAAGTCGTGTCCAACGGCGGCCGCGTGCTTTTCGTCGGCACCAAGGCTGCCGCCGCCGAGCGCATCGCCGACTCGGCCAAGCGCTGCGGCCAGTACTACGTCAACCACCGCTGGCTGGGCGGCATGATCACCAACTGGCAGACCATCTCTGCCTCGATCAAGCGCCTGCGCGAACTCGACGAGCGCCTGAAGGGCGACGTGGTCGGTCTCACCAAGAAGGAGCAGCTCGACCTCACGCGCGAGCGTGACAAGCTCGAGCGCTCGTTGGGCGGCATCAAGGAAATGGGCGGCACGCCGGACATGCTGTTCATCATCGACACCAACAAGGAAGCGATCGCGGTCCAGGAAGCGCGCAAGCGCGGCATCCCGATCGTGGCGGTGCTCGACAGCAACTCCGATCCCGACGGCATCGATTATCCGATCCCGGGCAACGACGACGCCATCCGCGCCGTCTCGCTCTACTGCGAGCTGCTGTCGGGTGCGGTGCTCGACGGCATTCGTGCCGAGATCGCGGCTTCCGGCGGTGACGTCGGCGAGCTCAGCGAGCCGCCGGCCGATGAGGTTCCCGCTGCCGACACCGGCGAAGCGGGCGCCGAGGCCACGCCGGCCGAATAGTCATTTTCCCTCCCCAGCGCGGAGTCCGCGCTGGGGAGGGGCTTTAGCTGGGGGCGCGCCATTCAGTGGCGCGTCATCTCATGTTCGGACCGCGGGCGTCTCGCCCGCTCATGATCATGAGGCGGGCGAGACGCCCGCGGTCCGAATCATGAGAAGACCCAGCAACGTCAATTGATGCGATACGGAGCGAGACATGGCTGAGATCACGGCCTCCCTGGTCAAGGAACTGCGCGAGAAGACCGGCGCGGGCATGATGGATTGCAAGAAGGCGCTGGGCGAGGTCGCGGGCGATCTCGAGAAGGCGATCGACTGGCTGCGCACCAAGGGCCTGTCGGCGGCCGCCAAGAAGGCTGGCCGCGTCGCGGCCGAGGGCCTGGTTGGCGTCGTCGTCAACGGCACCCGCGGCGCCGTCATCGAGGTCAACGCCGAGACCGACTTCGTCGGTCGCAACGACATTTTCCAGAAGTTCGTCGGCGATGCGGCGAAGATCGCGCTCGACAACGGCGGCGATCTGGCCAAGGTCGCGGCGGCGCCGTATCCCGGCACCGGCCGCGACGTGCAGGGCGAGCTCACGCACCTGATCGCCACCATCGGCGAGAACATGTCGCTGCGTCGAGCCGGCATGCTGTCGGTCTCCGATGGCATCGTCGCCAGCTACATGCACAACAAGGTGGCGACCGATCTCGGCAAGATCGGCGTGCTGGTGGCGCTCGAATCGACCGGCGACAAGGCCAAGCTCGAGGCGCTTGCCAAGCAGCTCGCCATGCACGTGGCGTCGGCCAATCCCAAGTCGCTGACCATCGACGCCCTCGACAAGGCCGAGGTCGAGCGCGAACGTGGCGTGCTGACCGAGAAGGCCGCCCAGAGCGGCAAGGCGGCCGACATCATCGCCAAGATGGTCGAAGGCGGCATCCGCAAGGCCTACCAGGAGTGGGTGCTGCTCGAGCAGGCCTTCATCATCGACGGCAAGACCAAGGTCGCCAAAGTGGTCGACGACGCCGCCAAGCAGGTCGGCGCCCCGGTCCGTCTGGCGGGCTATCTGCGCTTCGCCCTGGGCGAGGGCATCGAGAAGAAGTCCGAGGATTTCGCGGCAGAGGTGGCTGCCCAGCTCAAGAAGTAGTATGACAACGAACACTGGCGCGCAGGCCTACGGGCCTGCGTTGCCCAAGAAAACTGGAGTCTGAGGCACCCCGATGCCGTCGAGCCCCCGCTATCGCCGCGTACTGCTGAAGCTCTCGGGCGAGGGGCTGATGGGGAGTCGGGAATATGGGCTCGATCCCGCCATGGTCGCCATGGTGGCCCAGGAGATAAAGACCGTGCACGAGATGGGGGTGCAGGTCTGCCTGGTGATCGGCGGCGGCAACATCTTCCGTGGCGTGTCGGCCGCCGCATCGGGCATGGACCGCGCGAGCGGCGACTACATGGGCATGCTGGCGACCGTCATCAATTCACTGGCTATGCAGAGCGGGCTCGAGCGCCAGGACCTGCAGACCCGCGTGCAGTCCGCCATTCCCATGACGACTGTGTGTGAGCCCTACATCCGCCGCCGCGCCGCGCGCCACATGGAGAAGGGCCGCGTGGTGATCTTCGCCGCCGGCACCGGCAATCCGTTCTTCACGACCGATACGGCCGCCGCCCTGCGCGCGGCCGAGATGAGCGTCGATGCCATGCTGAAGGGCACCCAGGTCGACGGCGTCTACTCGTCCGATCCCAAGAAGGACAAGACCGCCAAGCGCTACGACCAGCTCAACTACATGGACGTGCTGTCGCGCGACCTGCAGGTCATGGACGCCTCGGCGATCTCGCTGGCCCGCGAGAACCGCATCCCGATCATCGTGTTCGACATCCACAAGCCCGGCGCGTTCGCTGCCACGATGCGCGGGGAGGGAACTTTCACCATCATCAGAGACGAGGGCTGAAGATGACGGCCGATCTCAAAGAGCTCGAGAAACGCATGCAGGGCGCCATGGATGCCCTCAAGAAGGAGCTGGGCGGTCTCAGGACCGGCCGCGCTTCGGTGAACCTGCTCGACCCGGTCATGGTCGACGCCTACGGTCAGCGCATGCAGCTGAACCAGGTCGGCACGGTGAGCGCGCCCGAGCCGCGCCTGCTCGCCGTCAATGTCTGGGACAAGGGCCTTGTCGTCTCGGTCGCCAAGGCGATCCGTGAGGCAGGCCTCGGCCTCAATCCGGCGCCGGACGGACAACTCGTCCGCGTGCCGATTCCCGAGCTCACCGCGGAGCGGCGCGCCGAGCTTGCCAAGCTCGCGCACAAATATGCCGAGCACGGCCGCGTCGCCGTGCGCAACGTGCGGCGCGACGGCATGGAAGCGCTCAAGAAGGCGGAGAAGGATCACAAGATCTCGCAGGACGAGCATCGTCAGAAGTCCGACGAGGTGCAGAAGCTCACCGACCGGTACGTCAAACAGGTCGACGAAGTGCTGGCCCACAAGGAAAAAGAGATCAAGACTGTCTGATGTCGACTGCGTCGCTGCCCGCCACTGCGGACCCGGCGCCGGGTCCCCACCACGTCGCCATCATCATGGATGGCAACGGGCGGTGGGCCAAGGCGCGCGGGCTGCCCCGGGTTGCCGGACACCGGCGCGGCGCCGACGCGGTGCGCCGCGTGGTGCGCGGGGCGGGGGAGCTCGGCATTCCCGTGCTGACGCTCTTTGCCTTTTCGACTGAGAACTGGACGCGGCCGGCCGACGAGGTCAATGACCTGATGGGCCTGCTGCGCCACTACCTGCGCAACGAGCTCGAGGAGCTGCACAAGAATGGCGCGCGCTTGCGCGTCATCGGCAATCGCGACGGGCTGGCCGCCGACATCGTGCGCGACATCGCCGACGCCGAGAAGATGACCCACGCCAACGGCCGCATCGACGTCAACATCTGCATCAACTACGGCGCGCGCGACGAGATCCTGCAGGCAACGCGGAACCTGGCGCGCCGTGTCGCGGCCGGCGAGCTCGCGGCCGAGGACATCGACGAGACGCGTTTCGAGCAGGAGCTGCTGACGGCGGGCGTGCCCGACCCGGACCTGCTGATCCGCACCAGCGGCGAGCAGCGCATCAGCAATTTCCTGCTCTGGCAGTGTGCCTATGCCGAGCTGGTGTTCGTCGACACGCTATGGCCGGATTTCGGCAAGGACCATCTGGAACAGGCGATTGCCGAGTTCCGTCGGCGTGAGCGGCGATATGGCGGCGTCGGCGGCTGACGCCCCGGTAGGGCGTGTCCGGCGGCATCGAGGCCTGGTGCTGCGCATCCTGTCGGCAGTCGTCCTCGGCCCGCTCGTGTTGGCGGCGATCTGGTTCGGCTTTCCCTGGATCGATCTGGTGGCCGCCGTGGCGGCGCCGCTGCTGCTCTCGGAATGGATCGGGCTGACGCGCGGACGACCGGTGCTGCGCCTCCTCACCATCGCCTACACCCTGGCTGCTGTTGTCGCGCTCCTGTGGCTGCGCCATCAGCCGGGGGATGGCCGGGAGACCATCATCTGGATCGTGGCTTGCATCTGGGCGACCGACATCGGCGCCTATGCCGTCGGGCGGGCGGCGGGCGGCGCCAAGCTCGCCCCGCGCATCAGCCCGGGAAAGACCTGGTCGGGGCTGTTTGGCGGCATGGCCTGGGCCGCTGTGGCCAGCTCGGCTGTGGGCTATGCCTTCAGCCTTGGCCACACTTTCACCTTGGCCGCCATAGGCGCGGGCCTGGCGGTCGTCGGGCAGATGGGCGACCTCTTCGAATCGGCGGCCAAGCGCCGGGCCGGCGTGAAGGACAGCGGAACGCTGATTCCGGGCCATGGCGGGGTGCTGGACCGCGTCGATGGGCTCCTGGCGGTCCTTGTCGTTGTGGCGTTGACTAGGCTGATCGTGGGAGGAGGATGGCCATGGACATGACGGGCTGGCATGCCCCCTCGGCCGAGCGGCCGCGTGGCGTGACGATCCTGGGATCGACCGGGTCGGTCGGCCAGAGCACGGTCGATCTTATCGCGCGCGACCCGGAAAGCTATCGCGTCGAGGCGTTGGTCGCCGGCAACTCCGTCGAGGCGTTGGCTGAGCAGGCGCGCCGGCTGCGGGCACGCATGGCCGTGGTTGCAAATGAGCAGCGCTACAGGGCTCTCAAGGATGCCCTCGCCGGAACCTCGATCGAAGCCGCCGCTGGGCCAGCCGCTGTCATCGAAGCGGCGGCACGGCCTGCCGAGTGGGTAATGGCGGCTGTGGTGGGCTTTGCCGGCCTCGAATCGACTCTCGTGGCGGCACGGCGTGGCGCCATGGTGGCGCTTGCCAACAAGGAGGCGCTGGTCTGCGCCGGCAGGCTCCTGATCGACGCGATCGCGGAATCGGGCGGGGCGTTGCTGCCCGTTGATTCGGAGCACAACGCCATCTTCCAGGTGCTCGAGCCGCGTCATCGCCACGCCATCGACCGGCTGATCCTGACGGCCTCCGGCGGGCCGTTCCGCAACTGGGCGCTGGCCGACATGGCCGAGGCCACGCCTGAGCAGGCGTTGGCCCATCCCAACTGGGACATGGGCGCCAAGATCTCGATCGACTCGGCGACGATGATGAACAAGGGCCTCGAGTTCATCGAAGCTCATCTGCTCTTCGGGCTGCCCGCCGAGCAGATCGAGATCGTCGTGCATCCGCAGTCGGTGATCCATTCCATGGTGGCTTATCGCGACGGCTCGGTGCTGGCCCAGCTCGGCACGCCGGACATGCGCGTGCCGATCAGCCACACATTGGGTTGGCCCTCGCGCATCGACAGCCCTGCCGAGCGGCTCGATTTCACGACATTGGCGCCACTCACCTTCGAGCGGCCCGATTCCGGCCGCTTTCCCTCGCTACGTTTGGCTCGAGAGGCTCTGGCCTTGGGTGGATTTGCCCCGACTGTGCTGAATGCGGCCAACGAGGTGGCCGTGGCGGCCTTCCTGGCGCGGCGCATCGGCTTCCTCGACATTGCCCGGGTGGTTGAGGACGTGCTGGCGACAAGCAGCCTGTCGTCGGAGCGGGTGGAATCGGTCCAACAGGTTCAGGCAGCCGATCGGGAGGCCCGCGGCCGGGCCGAGAAAGCCGTGCAGGGTCGCTCGCTAAGTAATTGAACTGAAAAGAAATTCGTGGTGTATTGAGCCATGTCGTTGTTCACGACCTACCTGCCGTACTTCGTCCTGGTGTTGACGCTCCTCGTGTTCGTGCATGAGTACGGGCACTACTGGGTGGGGCGCCGATTCGGCATCCACGCCGAGGTCTTCTCCATCGGCTTCGGGCCCGAACTGATCGGCTGGACCGACCGCAACGGGACGCGTTGGAAGATCTCTGCCGTCCCGCTCGGCGGTTACGTGAAGTTCCTGGGCGACAGCGACGCCACCAGCGCGACGCCGTCCGGCGAGCCGCTGACGCCTGAGCAGCGTAAGCGAGCCTTCTTCAGCCAGCCGCTCTATGCCCGTGCCGCCG